>JANLYV010000464.1:0-2817 GCA_031365825.1 Rubrivivax sp.
GTGCGGCGCGACCGCATGGGTCACATCGACCTGGCCGCGCCCTGCGCACACATCTGGTTCCTGAAGAGCCTGCCGTCACGTCTGGGCCTGGTGCTGGACATGACGCTGCGCGACATCGAGCGTGTGCTGTACTTTGAGGCCTATGTCGTGGTCGACCCCGGCATGACGCCGCTGAAGAAGTTCTCGATCATGAGCGAGGACGACTGGGAAGCAAAGCACACCGAGCACGGCGACGAGTTCGTCGCGCTGATGGGTGCCGAAGGCATCAAGCGGCTGCTTGAGGAAATGGACCTGGACGTTGAGATCGACAAGATCCGCAACGACATGACCGGCTCCGAGCTGAAGATCAAGAAGAACTCCAAGCGCCTGAAGGTCATGGAAGCCTTCAAGAAGAGCGGCATCAAGCCCAACTGGATGATCATGGACGTGCTGCCGGTGCTGCCGCCGGACCTGCGTCCGCTGGTGCCACTGGACGGTGGCCGCTTCGCCACGTCGGACTTGAACGACCTCTATCGCCGCGTCATCAACCGCAACAACCGCCTGGCGCGCCTGCTCGAGTTGAAAGCGCCCGAGATCATCGTGCGCAATGAAAAGCGCATGCTGCAAGAGGCGGTGGATTCGCTCTTGGACAACGGCCGTCGCGGCAAGGCCATGACCGGCGCCAACAAGCGCGCGCTCAAGTCCCTGGCCGACATGATCAAGGGCAAGAGCGGCCGCTTCCGCCAGAACCTGCTGGGCAAGCGTGTCGACTACTCGGGCCGTTCGGTCATCGTCGTCGGCCCTACGCTCAAGCTGCATCAGTGCGGCCTGCCCAAGCTGATGGCGCTGGAATTGTTCAAGCCCTTCATCTTCTCGCGCCTGGAAGCGCGTGGCATTGCCACGACCATCAAGGCGGCGAAGAAGGAAGTCGAAGCCGGCACGCCGGAGGTGTGGGACATCCTTGAAGAAGTCATCAAGGAGCACCCGATCCTCTTGAACCGCGCGCCGACGCTGCACCGCCTGGGCATCCAGGCCTTCGAGCCGGTGTTGATCGAAGGCAAGGCGATCCAGCTGCACCCGCTGGTGTGCTCGGCCTTCAACGCCGACTTCGACGGCGACCAGATGGCCGTGCACGTGCCGCTCTCCATCGAAGCGCAGATGGAAGCCCGCACGCTGATGCTGGCGTCCAACAACGTGCTCTTCCCGGCCAACGGCGAGCCGTCGATCGTGCCGTCGCAAGACGTGGTGCTGGGCCTGTACTACGCCACGCGTGACCGCATCAATGCGCGCGGCGAAGGCATGATCTTCAGCGACCTGCCCGAGATGCTGCGTGCGCTGGAATGCGGCGCGGTCGAAGTCACCGCCAAGATCGGTGTGCGCCTGGTCGAGTGGCTGCGCGTGGGTGACACCAACGAGTACACGTCAGAACTCAAGCTCGTGCAGACGACGGTCGGCCGCGCGCTGCTGTCGGAGATCCTGCCCAAGGGCCTGCCTTTCAGCGTGCTCAACAAGCCGCTGAAGAAGAAAGAGATCTCGCGCCTGATCAACCTTTCGTTCCGCAAGTGCGGCCTGAAAGACACGGTGGTGTTTGCCGACAAGCTGCTGCAAAGCGGCTTCAAGCTGGCCACGCGTGCCGGCATCTCGATCTCCATCGACGACATGCTCGTGCCCAAGGAGAAGCCCGGTCTGATCGAGCGTGCCGAGAAGGAAGTCAAGGAGATCGAACAGCAGTACGTCAGCGGTTTGGTGACCTCCGGCGAGCGCTACAACAAGGTGGTCGACATCTGGGGCAAGACCGGCGACGAAGTCGGCAAGGTCATGATGAGCCAGCTCGCCAAAGAGAAGGTGATCGACCGCCACGGCAAGACGGTGGACCAGGAGTCGTTCAACTCGATCTACATGATGGCCGACTCGGGTGCGCGCGGCTCTGCCGCGCAGATCCGCCAGCTGGCCGGCATGCGCGGCCTGATGGCCAAGCCTGATGGCTCGATCATCGAGACGCCGATCACCGCGAACTTCCGCGAAGGCCTGAACGTTCTGCAGTACTTCATCTCCACCCACGGCGCGCGCAAGGGCCTGGCGGACACGGCGTTGAAGACGGCGAACTCGGGCTACCTCACGCGGCGTCTCGTCGACGTGACGCAAGACCTGGTGGTGACCGAGGAAGACTGCGGCACCAGCAACGGCATGAACCGCCGCGCGCTGGTCGAAGGTGGTGAGGTCATCGATTCGCTGCGCGACCGCATCCTGGGTCGTGTGACTGCGACCGAGGTGCTGCACCCCGAGACGCAGATCATGATGCTCGGCGCCGGGCAGATGCTCGACGAAGACATCATCGACACGCTCGACGCGGCAGGTGTTGACGAAGTCAAGGTGCGCACGGCGCTGACCTGCGGCACGCGCTTCGGCATCTGCGCCAAGTGCTACGGCCGCGACCTCGGCCGCGGTGGCCTGGTCAACGTCGGCGAAGCCATCGGCGTCATCGCGGCGCAGTCGATCGGCGAGCCGGGCACGCAGCTCACGATGCGCACCTTCCACATCGGTGGTGCGGCCTCGCGTGCGGCGGTGGCTTCGAGCGTCGACGCCAAGAGTGACGGCATCATCGGCTTCAACGCCACGATGCGCTACGTCACCAATGGCAAGGGCGAACTGGTGGTGATCTCGCGTTCCGGCGAGATCGTCATCAGCGACCAGCATGGCCGCGAGCGCGAGCGCCACAAGCTGCCTTACGGCGCCACGCTCAACATCAAGTCCGACCAAAGCATCAAGGCCGGACAGGTGCTGGCCAATTGGGACCCGTTGACGCGACCCATCATCACTGAGTTCGCCGGCCGCGCC
>JANLYV010000560.1:0-1604 GCA_031365825.1 Rubrivivax sp.
TGCCGAGCTCGGGGTGCTCGTGGATGTCGCGGCGCCAGGCCAGCACACGCGCCTGTGCGGCCTGCGCCGCGGCGTCGATGGCGGCGACCAGGCTGTTGGTGGTGATGTTGAAGTCGCTCATGTCAGGTCCTACTTGTGGGGCAGTCACAGCGCGCTGCGCACGATGCGCCCGGCCTGCATCAACAATCGTATGCCGTGCTGAGGCGTAGCCAGCATCGACAACTCGGCCAGCGGGTCGCCGTCGACCACCAGCAGGTCGGCAAAGGCGCCGGGCACCAGTTGGCCGATGTGCGCTTCCTGCCGCATCAAACGCGCCGCCGTGATGGTGGCACTTTGCAGTACCTCGATAGCCGACATCGCCGGCAGCCGCAAGTCAAACTCACCCGACTGACGGGCATGCATGTGGCCCAGCAAATCGGTGCCGAAGACCACCGGTACGCCCTCGGCGCGCGCCAGGCGCACGGCGTTCAAACCTTGGTCGTGCACGCTCTTGAGCTTCGTGAGCATCGCCGCCGACCAGCCCAGCGCCACACCTTCGTCGGCCAGCGCGGCGTAAGTCGAGAGCGTAGGCACGAGGTAGGTGCCGTGCTTCTTCATTTCGCGCACGGTGGCTTCGTCGATGAGGTTGCCGTGTTCGATCGAGCGCACACCGGCCTGCACGGCACGTGTCACTGCGCGGGGCGAGTAGGCATGGGCTAACGCGTAAAGGTTGGCGGCTTCAGCCTCTTCGACGGCAGCACGCAGTTCTTCCACCGAGAACTGCGTGCCGTCGATCGGGTCGGTCGGGCTGGCGACGCCGCCGCCGGCCATGATCTTGATGTGGTTGGCACCCGTGCGCACCTGCTCGCGCACGGCGCGGCGCACTTCACCCACGCCGTCGGCAATGGCGCCGATGAGGCCCAGGCCGGCGCAGCTGCAGAACATGCCCGGGCCACGCACACCTTTGGGCCGCATGTCGGCATGGCCGCCGGTTTGCGAAATCGGGAATCCCGCAATGAAGAGGCGCGGCCCTTCGAAGAGGCCCGTGGCCACGGCCTCCTGCAGGCCATGGTCGGCACCCGCCGCATCGCGCACGGCGGTGAAGCCGCGGTGCAGCATGTCGCGCATCACCGTCGTGCTTTGCGCGACGGTGAGCGAGGTGGCCTGCATAGCCAGGCCCATCAGGTCGTGCGAAGTTGCGGTGACGTGCACGTGGGCGTCGATCAGGCCGGGCAGCACGGCGCGGCCGGCGGCATCGATGGTGATGGCGTCGTCGACCTGGATAGCCTCTTGCGTCACCGCCGCAATGCGCTCGCCTTCAATAACGATCGTGCTACGTGGACGAAACGCGCCGGCGGCGCTGTCGAACAGGTTGGCGTTGCGGATGACTTGTCGCCTGGCCATGGTCTGCTTTCCCGCAAGCCCGGCTTACAGCAGTCGCGCCCGAGCCGCTTCGTACTCGCGTTTGAGCCGCGCCACCAGTTCAGCCGTCGGCACGATGCCTTTCACCGCGCTGATGCCCTGGCCGCAACCCCAAATGTCCTTCCATGCCTTTTTCGCACCGGCGCCGCCGAAGTCCATGGTCTTGATGTCGCCGTCGGGCAGATGGTCGGGGTCCATGCCGG
>JANLYV010000082.1:0-4102 GCA_031365825.1 Rubrivivax sp.
CGCCTTCCCGATGCGGGCCGCCAGGCCGTACTGGCCCCGGCGGTCGGCACTGGAGATCTCCCGGTTCCCGTTCAAGGAGTTTGCGCACATGCCAGGTTCTACGACCGCGCCGGGTCAACAGGGCACTCGCGCTTGTCGCGCCCTGTCATGTTGCCTTCCACCGCATCAAAAGCGTGGGCACCCGGGATGACGTTAATTTCGCGGCTCAATGGCTGGCCTATGCGTACCTCTGTCAACGCTTCGCCCGCTCCTCGCGGATACCCGACGCATGACTCGAGGACAGCGTGATTCGCTACTTCTTCACTGTGAGGGACTCTCACCCTTTACTCCTTGCCGGTTTCTCCGGCCCACTGACGCCTAACCCCTCGCTCAAGCGGAGCGCCAACGGCAGGCCACCAGGCCCGGTCTGGTGGTACTCTGTACATTTTCGCCAGCCTGGGCCTGGCGTCCTGCCGTTGTCTCCAGCTTAGCTCGAACGTTAGGAATCAGAAAACACGTTCGTGCCGCTCGGTACCGTATCGCGGTACTATACGCAGATGAAGCGCGCCCATCAGAGGACCCTTGAAACAGTCTTCTCACACCCAACCAGCGCGAACATCGCCTGGAAGGACATCGAAGCACTGTTGGTCAGCCTTGGTGCAGAAGTCAGCGAGCGCGAGGGGAGTCGCGTAGCGATAGTTCTATTCAACGAAGTGCGCGTATTCCACAGACCGCACCCTTCACCGAAGACGGACAAGGGCGCCGTGGTCTCTGTGAAGAAGTGGCTCGAGCAACATGGAGTGAAGCCATGAACGTGATGACGGTAGACGGATACAACGCAAAGATCGAATACGACCCTGAGATCGACATGTTCAGGGGCGAGATTCTCGGCCTTACCGGCGGATCTGATTTCTATGGCAAGACGCCGAAGGAACTTCGAGCAGAGTTCAAGAAGTCCTTGACGGTGTTTCTGGAGGTCTGCAAAGAAAAAGGCATCGAGCCCCGGCGTAACTACTCCGGGAAGTTCAACCTTCGGATTCCTCCTGAACTACACGAGAAGCTTGCCATAGCCGCTCAGGCTGAGGGGAAGAGCATTAATACACTGGCCCAAGAAGCACTCGCTCAGCGCGTGGTCATCTGATGCCTAACCCCTCGCTCAAGCGGAGCGCCAACGGCAGGCCACCAGGGCCCGGTCGGCGGCACGCGGTACATTTTCGCCAACCGGACTAGCCCGCCTTGCCGTAGCCGTCCGGTTAGCTCAAACGTTGGGCCTAGGCGATTTGCGTCGCAGCGCTCATGCGTTGCGGAGGCATGTCTGCCCCCGTAAGCGTCTAGCCGCGGCATCTTGAGCTGAGCCACGAGGCGGCTGAGCATCGCGCGCATGGCGAACATGACGGACGCAGCGCGCATGGCGGTGATGGCGGTGATGACGGTTGTCGCGCATTGCCTGAGCGTTGGCGGCATGATCGCCTTGGTGCTCAGTCGGGCAGTGGCCTTCGCGATGGGTCGCGCCGGCTCAGGCAGATCGGCGTCAGCCAGCAGGCTGCCACTTGTGTGGCAGCAGCTCTTCAATCCGACTGTTCAACTGCGTGGGCAGCCGGGTCAGCACGGCCTTGAGGTAAGCCCAGGGCTCGTGCCCATTGAGCTTGGCCGACTGCAGCAGGCTCATCACCACCGCAGCCCGCTCGCCCGCCAACTGGCTGCCGATGAACAACCAGTTCCGCCGCCCCAGGGCCCAAGGCCTGATCCGGTTCTCGACATGGTTGTTGTCGATCGGCACATCACCGTCCAGCAGGAATCTTCCCAGGCCAGCCCAGTGCTTCAAGCTGTAGTCGATGGCCTTGGCGATGGCGCTGCCGTCGGGTACACGGGTGCGCTCGAGTCGCAGCCACACATGCAACTCATCCCACAGCGGCTGGGATCGTTCTTGCCGCATCTGCAGCCGCTGGTGGGGCGTCAACGCCTTCGCGTCGGCCTCGATCCTGTACAGCCAGGCCATGCGCTGGATGGCCTGGCCGGCCACGACGCTGGCGTTGGCCTTGACGAGTTCGAGGAACTTCCTCCTGGCGTGCGCCAGGCAGTACGCAGTGCTGCGCCCGTGCAGCGACAGCGCGGCGTCGTAGCCGCTGTACGCATCGACCACCAGCGTGCCTGCCCAGCCCTTCAAGAACTCGGTGGCGTGTTTGCCCCCGCGCCCAGCGCAGAAGTCGAACACCACGCCCGGCTCGGTCTCGAAGACGCCTCTTGCGTAAGCCCACATGTAGGCTCGTCTGGTCTTGCCCCCACCCGGGTCGAGCAGCGCGATCGGCGTCTCGTCGGCGTGAACGACGCGCGAGCCCAGCACGAAGGCCCGGTGCGCGTCGTACAGCGGCATCAGTTGCGCCCCGGTGTGCCCGCTCCAGGCCGCCAGCGTCGAGCGCGGCGTATGAACACCGGCGCGTGCGTTGATCTGCTCCTGCCGGTAGTAGGGGATGTGATCGACGAATCGGCTGACCACCGTGTGCGCTTGCAGGCCCGGCGTTGGCAGCGCGTTGTCGAAGACCTGGGGCGCAGCCGGCTCCTGCACGAGCAGCTGGCAGCACCTGCAAGCCCACTTGCCGCGGATCTGGCGCTGCACGAAGAACTGCGCCGGCACGATGTCCAGGCGTTCGCTGACGTCTTCGCCCACGCGCACCATCGGCTGGCCGCACTCTGGCGTCGGGCAGTGGGTGTCTTCGGGCTCCACACGCTGATCCACGCGCGGCAGGTGCGCCGGCAGGGCCTCGCGCTTGGGCTGGCGGCGTGGCTGCTGGTCTGGTGCAGTGGTGCCGATGGCTGCGGGCTGCAACGCGGCGAGCTGGGCCTCCAGACTGGCTTGGTCGGCAGCGCACGTCTCGTCGAACAGCGCGCGCTGCTCGGCGTTCATGGCTTCGGTCCTGGCGCCGAACTTCCAGGCCTTCAGGCGCGCCAACTGGAACGTGATGCTCTCGATCTTGGCGTCGCGCCACTTGATGGCCTGGGCCTGCGAGTCGATGCGCTTGCTTTGCTCACCGATATGTCGGCTCTGCTCTCCGATGTGTCGGCTCTGCTCGCTGATATGAGCCAACAATTTCTCGGCCACGGCGGCTAAGGCGTCAAGGCTCAGACCGCGAAGGTCTGGGGCTTTGAAGTCGCGCACATCGAGCATGTGCACAGTGTGCCCAGACCCCCGCGTCCAGGCTATTCGGACATGCGCCAATTGCCCTGTGCGGACCGTGCAATGTCGAATGACTGCCACGGCCATTGCGCTGCGACTACGCTCTGATTGCGCTGGCGGATTACATGCGCGTGATGAGCTGCATTTGCGTCAACCGCTGCCACGGCAGTCCCAGCACCAGAGCGTCGAATTGCTGCTGCGTCAATGTCATTGGCGCTGTTGCTGCAGAACCGTCGGCGCCCACCTCACGCGGCCACGCGAAGCGCCCGGCGTTCAGTCGTCGCGCCGCGCACCACACACCGAAGCCGTCGTGCACGAGCAGTTTGATGCGGGTGGCGCGCGTGTTGGCGAACAGGTAGCCGTGGTGCGCCTGGGCCTGGCCGAACACCTGCACGACGCTGGCCAGTAGCCGCTCGGTGCCGGCGCGCATGTCCATGGGCTTAACCGCGAGCCACAGCGCGTCGATGCGGATCACGGCCGCGGCTCGATGAACAACTCGCGCATCCAGGCCGCGCACTCGGCAGCCGCCGCGATCGGCCAAGTGATCTTCATGGCGGCCGCGCCGCGACGCAGCTCGATCTGGATGTCCACGGGCGCTGGCAGCGACGTTGTCTGCACCATCGACACCGGCACGAACTGCGGCACGCTTGCGGCCGTCTTGGCGGGCAAGACAGGACCGGGTGGCAACAGCGCGGCGCCATCGCGCTCGCGTGCGAGTTTGCGCCAACCGTGCACGACGTTGGCGTTTACGCCATGCGACATGGCCACCTTGGCCACCGACACCCCAGGTGCCGCGCACTGCTCCAGCACCAACGCCTTCAACTGTGCGCTGTGCCGCCGGCGCAAGACGATTCTCTCCGCTGCCATCGTGTCCACCTATTTGTTTGATGGACACGATCGTTAGCCAGAGCACTCCGTTGTTCAAGGTGTCGCGCCTAGACGCTTACG
>JANLYV010000601.1:0-11515 GCA_031365825.1 Rubrivivax sp.
GTGAGCGAGGTCTCGGCAACGTTGGTGGCGAGCACGATGCGCCTTCCGTTGCCTGCTTCAAACACGCGGTCCTGCTCGGCCTGCGACAAGCGCGCAAACAGCGGCAGGATCTCGGCCGGCGGCCCGCCGCGTTTGGCTTGCTGTTGGGCGAGATGGCGGCGCAGATGGTCGCTGGCCTCGCGGATTTCGCGCTCGCCGGGCAGGAAGACGAGGATGTCGCCCGCGCCGCCTGCGGCGCCTGTCGTACCCCCGCCACGCCAGAGTTCGTCGACGGCGTCGGCGATGGCGTCGCTCAGGTCGAAGTCGCGCTTCTCCTCGAACGCGCGCCAGCGCTGCTCGACCGGGAACAAGCGCCCCGAGACCATGATCACCGGCGCAGGCCCTTTGGCCGATGCGAAGTGCTGGGCGAAGCGGTCGGCGTCGATGGTGGCCGAGGTGACGATGATCTTCAGGTCGGGCCGGCGCGGGAGGATCTGGCGCAGGTAGCCGAGCAGGAAGTCAATGTTCAGGCTGCGCTCGTGCGCCTCGTCGATGATCAGCGTGTCGTAGGCCTTCAGCAGCGGGTCACTCTGCGTTTCAGCGAGCAGGATGCCGTCGGTCATCAGCTTGACCGAAGCGCCCGGTTGCAGCCGGTCCTGGAAGCGCACCTTGTAGCCGACGACGTCCCCGAGCGGGGAGTTCAGTTCTTCGGCGATGCGTTTGGCCACGCTCGATGCGGCAATGCGCCGAGGCTGCGTGTGGCCGATCAGGCCCGTGCCACCGGCGCCCAGGCCACGGCCGAGTTCGAGTGCGATCTTCGGGATCTGCGTCGTCTTGCCCGAGCCTGTCTCGCCGCAGACGATGACCACCGCGTTGTTCACAATGGCGCGCGCGATCTCGTCGCGCCGGCCGCAGACCGGCAGCGCTTCGGGATAGTGGATGGGCGGGATCGGCCGCGCAGGCACTAAGGTCGTTTTCGGCCTGGCACTGGCCGCGGGTCTGGGTGGTCTCACGGGGCGCGGATTATCTCCGGCACCCCGCCGTCAAAGCCGCCTTCAGGTCGATGCGTAGGTGATGACGTTGAGCATCGCGCCTTGAGGGTCCTGCAGCACGGCCATGCGGCCGACACCGGGCACGTCCATCGGCGGCACGAGTGTCTTGCCACCGAGAGCAGTGCAGGTCGCCAAGGTCTTGTCGACGTCGTCGACGGTGACGTAGCAGCCCCACATCGGCGGCATCTTCGGCGCATCAGGCGGCAACTTCATGATGCCGCCGATACCGTTTTCGCCGACGTGCACCACGTGGTACGGGCCTATGCCCATGTCCATCGTCTTTAGCGTCCAGCCGAAAAGCTTGCCGTAGAACTCGGCGGCGGCGGACGGGTCGGTGGTGAGCAGTTCGCTCCAGCTGAATGCGCCGGGTGTCTTCATCGGATCCATCTCGAACTCCTTGAGTAGCGGTGACAAAGCGGGTGCACATGCTCGCGCTGACGCCGACCGAAGTCAACGCGTTGCACAATGCCGCGCAGCATGAGCCTCGTCTTCCCGCACACGTTTGTCCCCTGGTTTCGCGCCGTCGCCCCCTACATCCACGCCTACCACGGCAAGACTTTTGTCGTGGCCATGGCCGGTGAAGCGATTGCCGCGGGCAAGCTCAACAGCTTCGTGCACGACCTGTCGATCCTGCATGCGATGGGCATCAAGCTCGTGCTGGTGCACGGCTTTCGGCCGCAGGTGAACGAGCAGCTCGCCGCCAAGGGCCATGTCTCGCGTTTCGAGCGCGGCCTGCGCATCACCGATGCCGTGGCGCTGGACGCCGCGCAGGAAGCTGCGGGCCAGTTGCGTTTCGAGATCGAGGCCGCGTTCTCTCAGGGCCTGCCCAATACGCCCATGGCCAATGCCACCGTGCGCGTGGTCTCGGGCAACTTCCTCACGGCGCGGCCCGTGGGCATCGTCGACGGCGTGGACTTCCAGCTCAGCGGCTTGGTGCGACGTGTGGATGGCGCGTCGATCCGTCGCGCCATCGACATCGGTGCGCTGGTGCTGCTCAGCCCCTTCGGTTTCTCACCCACCGGTGAAGCCTTCAACCTGACGATGGAAGACGTGGCCACGGCCACGGCCATTGCCTTGCAGGCCGACAAGCTGATCTTCCTGACCGAGGTCGCCGGCGTGCGCGAAGATGCCAGCGACCCCGAAAGCGCCATCGACACCGAGCTTGCGCTGGCCGACGCGCGGCGCCTGCTCGCCACCCTGCCCGCGCCCGCGCAGCCGACCGACGTGGCCTTCTACCTGCAGCATTGTGTGAAGGCCTGCGAGGGTGGCGTGGAGCGTTCGCACATCCTGCCTTTCAATGCCGACGGCGCGCTGCTGATGGAGGTCTTCACGCACGACGGTATCGGCACCATGGTGGTCGACGAGAAGTTGGAGAGCCTGCGTGAAGCGACAGCTGACGATGTCGGCGGCATCCTGCAGCTGATCGAACCCTTCGAGCGAGACGGCACGCTGGTGCGGCGCGAGCGCGCCGAGATCGAGCGCGACGTCGCCAACTACACCGTGATCGAACACGACGGCATCATCTTCGGCTGCGCCGCGCTGTATGCCTTCCCCGAGGCGCGCACGGCCGAGATGGCGGCTCTGACCATCTCGCCGCAGGTGCAGGGTCAGGGTGACGGCGAGCGCATCCTCAAGCGCATTGAACAGCGCGCCCGTGCTGCCGGCCTGGACAGCATCTTCGTGCTGACCACACGCACCATGCACTGGTTCATCAAACGCGGTTTCGTGCAGGCCGACGCCGAGTGGCTGCCCGAGGCGCGCAAGCGCAAATACAACTGGGACCGGCGCTCGCAGGTGCTGGTGAAGAAGTTCGTTTGAGTCCCCGAACCCACCGCTGAAGGAGCCGATCATGGCCCGCACCGTGCAGTGCACGTACCTGAAGAAAGAAGCCCCCGGCCTGGACTACTCGCCCTACCCCGGCGAGCTTGGCAATCGCATCTACGCCAACATCAGCAAGGAAGCCTTCGACCTGTGGAAGAAGCACCAGACGATGCTTGTGAACGAGAACCGCCTGAACCTCGCCGATGCACGCGCCCGCCAGTACCTGGCGCGACAGATGGAGCAGTTTTTCTTCGGTGACGGTGGCGACAAGCCGGCTGGCTACGTCCCGCCTGCAGCTTGACGATCGCGGCTCAGGCGCCAGGCCATCGCCCGGCGGTATGAGTAAAAAAGCCCTCGCGTTAGCTACGCAATTGCGAATCACTCGCATTTGCTTCTAGAATGACGTCATCTCTCCACCGGCTGCTCCCCATGCCTATTTTTCGCTTTGCCTGCGCGCTCATCACAGCGCTGCCCCTCGCCATGCTGGCCGCCGCGCCGGCCAAGGCTCAGGACAAGGAACTGAACCTTTATTCGGCACGCCACTACCAGACCGACGAAGCGCTGTACGAGAACTTCACGCGCAAGACCGGCATCAAGATCAACCGCGTCGACGCCGATGACGCAGGGCTGCTGGCGCGGCTGAAGAGCGAAGGCAGCGCAAGTGCCGCCGACGTCATCTTGCTCGTTGACGCCGCCAGGCTTTGGCGCGCCGAGGTTGATGGTCTGTTCATGCCGGTGAAAAGCGCTGTGCTGGAACAGCGTATTCCGGCGGCGTTGCGCGGCAAGGACGACGGTCAGGGCACGCCATGGTTCGGTTTCTCCACGCGCGCTCGGGTCATCGTCTACGACAAACAGCGCGTCGCAGCGGCTGATGTGGCGAGCTACGAGCGGCTGGCCGACCCCGTCAACAAGGGACGGCTGTGCACACGCTCGGGCTCGCACCCGTACAACCTGTCGTTGTTCGGCGCGCTGCTCGAACGCCATGGTGAAGCCGCCACCGAGCAAATGCTCAAAGGCATGATGGCCAACATGGCGCGTGCGCCCAAAGGCGGCGATGTCGACCAGATTCGCGGCGTGGCCAGCGGCGAATGCGCCATCGCCCTGACGAATACCTATTACCTGGCTCGATTGATGCGCTCCGACGCGCCGGCCGATCGCGCCGTGGTGCAACGTGTGTCGGTGATTTTCCCGAACCAGCAACTTCAGGGAACCCACGTCAATATCGCTGGCGGCGCGATCGCCCGGCATGCACCCCACCCCGCCGCAGCGCTGCAATTCCTTGAGTACCTTGCCAGCGACGAAGCCCAGGGTTACTTTGCCAACGGCAATAATGAATGGCCCGCCGTGGCCAGCGTGAAAATATCGAATCCGGCGCTGGACAGCTTTGGCGCCTTCAAGGCGGAAGCCTTGCCTATTTCCCGCGTCGGCATGAACCAGGTGCGCGTGCAGCAAATGCTGGATCGGGCGGGCTACCCGTAATATCCCGGGGCAATGTGGGTTTTTGGGGCCTGATAATTCAGGCCGTGCAATGAAACCCGAGGGATATAGCCGATGGTCAAACCACTGAACGAATTGCTGGCGCTGCGTGCGGATCTTGACGAGCAAATTGCCAGGGCCCAACGCGAAGCAAAATCCGAAGCCATGGCCCAGGTGAAGGCCTTGATGACGCAATATGGTCTAAGCTTGGCCGATATCCAGGGAACGCCGGCCTCTGCCAAACGCACCGGAAAAACCAGCGCCAAAGTCGCCGTCAAATACCGCGACCAAAATACCGGCGACACCTGGACCGGCCGTGGCCTGCAGCCCAAATGGCTTCGCGCCGCAGTCGCCGCCGGCAAGAAACCCGCAGACTTCGCGGTGTAATCGGCGACGGCGGGCCTGGCGTGACGTGTGCCGTGCCGGCAGCGACTATGCTGCGCGGCGACCATGCCGCACCTGCCGCGATTGAGCCGACTTGATCGAACGCCCGCCACCCCCGCCTAGCGCCGAAGCCGCCACGAGCCTTCGTGTCGCCAGCAACTGGTCGCAATATGCGCTGGCCAGCGCGGCCATCGTCGCCCTATTGACGGCGCTTGAGGCCACCGTCGTACCTGCCGGGGTCTGGGGCGTGAATGCGATGGCCTTGGGCGCCGGCCTGGCGCTTGTGCTGCAGTGGGGCGGAGCCGCCGCCTTTGGTGCCGCCGCGGCCGCTCTCGTGACGCAGCTCGCGATGAGCGTTGCGCTTCCGACCGCCATCGTGGCGACGGTGGCAGCCTGCGCCGCTGTGGCGGCCACGTTTACCGGCCTGGGCCGCACCCGCATCGACGACCGGCTGGAGCGGCCGCGCGATGTCGGCTGGCTCGTGCTGGCGCTGATGGCGGCAGCATTGATCTGCACCTCGGTACAAGTGGTGTGGCTATTGCTGATGGGCACGCCGTGGCCCGAGCTTTGGCGCGACGGCGTCGCGCGCAGCGTGGCCGTATGCACGGCCGCACTGCTGGCCGCGGTGCCGATGCTGGTGGTGCATCGCACGACGCTGGCGGCGCCCGCACCGGCACGCCATTGGTGGCTGGGCACGGTGCTGGCCATGGCCTTGCTGGCCTGCGCTGCGGCGCCCTTGTGGCCATGGGTGCGCGCGTCGTCGTGGTCGCCGCTTCTGGACTTCGTGCCGCCGGTGTTGATGCTGGCTTTGCTGGTGCACAGTGGCGTAGCCATGGCCAGCCTGGCGCTGCTCGTCGTCTCGCTGGCGCTGGCGGCCATCGCCACCGACGTGGGCATTCCCGCCTTGCGCTCATCCGCCGCCTTCCATGTGCACGTCGGCGGCCCGGTGATGTCGATGCTGGCGTTGTTGCTCATCGCCCACGCCAGCCGCGCCGCTTCGGTGTGGCGCGAGAACCGCTGGGAGTGGGCGCTGGAAGGCTCGCGGCTGGGTGTCGCCGATTGGCACTTGCACAACCGCAACGCCTTCGTCTCCGCCACCTGGATGCGGCTTACCGGTCACGAAGGCGGGCCCTGGACGCCCCAACACTGGTTGGCCCGCGTACACAGCGACGACCGCAGCTTGCTGAGCGAGGCCATTGCCGGTGTCGCCAGCGGCGCCGACGGTCGACGCCACCTGGAAGTCCGCATGCCGGCGGGCGACGCATGGCGCTGGTTCGAGGCCACGCTGCTGGTGGTGGAACGCGACGCCGCGGGGCACCCGATGCGCCTGCTGGCCACGGTGGCCGACGTCGACGAACGCCATGACGCGCAACAGCGCCAGCGCTTGTCGGCCGGCCTGTTCCAGCATCTGCACGAAGGCCTGCTCATCACCGACGAGCACCTGCGTGCGCTCGACGTCAACCCGGCATTCACGCAGATCCTGGGCATCAGCCGTGAGGAGTTGCTGGGCACCGTGCCGATGCTGTTGCGGCCGTCGCCACCGGACCCGCTGGCGCGCCAGCAACGCAAGGCCATGCGCGAAGCCCTGCAAGAGCATGGCAGCTGGCGCGGCGAGCTGCTGGAGCGGCGCCGCAACGGCGAGCTGTGCACGCTGCAGGCGACGATTTCGGTGGTGCCCGGCTCCGCTGCCGATCTGCGTTATTACGTGCTGGTGATTTCGGACATCACGGAGCAGCGGGTGCAGCGCGAACGGCTCGAGCGCCAGGCCCACTTCGACGAGCTCACGCGCCTGCCCAACCGCGCCCGGCTGTCCGAGTTGCTCGGCGAAGCGATGCTCGCGGCCGACCGCGACGGCTACCTGTTGACGGTGTGCTACCTCGACATCGACCACTTCAAACCCGTCAACGACCGTTTCGGCCACGCCGCCGGCGACCGGCTGCTGGCCGAACTTGCCGGCCGATTGCGCAGCGCGTTGCGCACGCGCGAGACCTGGGCCGACGCCGCCGCGCGGCTGGGTGGCGACGAGTTCGTGCTGCTGCTGCGCGCGGGCACGCTCGTCGAAGCACGCCTGGCCGTGGAGCGTGTGCTGCGCGTGGTGGCGCAACCTTACGTCATCGACGCCACGAATGAGTCGGTGCAGGTCACCGCCAGCATGGGCGCCACGGTTTATCCCGTAGATCGCAGCGACGCCGACACCTTGCTGCGCCATGCCGACCACGCGATGTACGGCGCCAAACAATCCGGGCGCAACGGCTACCTCTTCTTCGACCCCGAACACCGCCGCCGCACCGAAGAGCGCGTGATGGCCATTGGCCGCGTGCAGGAAGCGCTGGACCAGTCGGAGTTCCTGCTCTACTACCAGCCCAAGGTCGACATGCGCAACGGCGCCGTGCTGGGCCTGGAAGCGTTGATCCGCTGGGACCACCCGCAACACGGCCTGATCGCGCCCATGCAGTTCCTGCCGTTGATCGAAAACACCGGCCTGTCCTCGCGCGTGGGTGATTGGTCGCTGGCGCAGGCACTGGAGCATCTGTCGCTGTGGCGCAAGAGCGGGCTGGACATTTCGGTCAGCGTCAACATCTCGGCGCGCCATATCCAGGAGCCCGACTTTGCGCAGCGACTGTCAGAGCTTCTTGCACGTTATTCTGACGCGATGGCCGGCTACCTCGAGCTCGAAATGCTCGAGACTGCCGCCCATGCCGACATAGCCGCCACCTCGGCGCTGATGGCCCGCTGCCGCACGATCGGCGTGCGCTTTGCGCTCGACGATTTCGGCACTGGCTATTCGACACTCACGTACCTGAAGCGGCTGCCGGTGGACTCGCTGAAGATCGACCGCTCGTTCGTGCACCACATGCTCGACGACGCGCAGGACCGGGCCATCGTCGAAGGCGTGATCGGCCTGGCGCGCACCTTCGGCTGCACGGTGGTCGCCGAAGGCGTGGAGAGCCCAGCGCAGGCGCGCACGCTGCTCGACATGGGCTGCCACATCGGCCAGGGCACGGGCATCGCCGCACCCATGCCGGCGAGCCAGGTGGCCGGCTGGATCCGCGACTACAAGGGCATGTTCGCACTGGCGCCGGCGACACCGCCGGCCGCACCGCGTGCGGCCTCGGAATAGAGGCGCCCGCTAGACTTGCCGGCGTGATACCTGCCGGCTTCCTGCAAGATCTGATTTCCAGGCTCGACATCGTCGAGGTGGTGGGCCGCCATGTCGAACTCAAGCGCGGTGGCGCCAATTTCATGGGGCTGTGCCCCTTCCACGCCGAGAAGTCACCGAGCTTTTCGGTCAGCCCGAGCAAACAGTTCTATCACTGCTTCGGCTGCGGCGCCTCGGGCGACGCCATCAAGTTCCTGACCGAGCACCACGGCATGAGCTTTCTCGACGCCGTCGAAGAGCTGGCGCAGCGGGTGGGCATGCAGGTGCCCAAGGAACAGGTCAGCCCCGAGGAACGCGAGCGGCGCCAGAAGCTGAGCGAACGGCGGCTCTCGCTCACCGACGTCTTGCAGCGTGCGGCCGACTTCTATCGCGGCCAGTTGCGCACCAGCCCGCTGGCCATCGACTACCTCAAGCGCCGCGGCCTCGACGGCGCCGTCGCGGCCCGCTTCGGGCTGGGCTGGGCGCCCGACGGCTGGCGCGCGCTCGCGGGGGTGTTCGGCCATTACGACGACCCCCTGCTCGAAGAGTCGGGCCTGGTGCGCGTGCAGGACGAGACCTCGCAGGACGGCGAACGCAAGCGCTACGACTGGTTTCGCAGCCGCGTGATGTTCCCCATCTGCTCGGTACAGGGCGACGTCATCGGCTTCGGTGGGCGTGTGCTGGACGACAGCAAACCGAAGTACATGAACTCGCCGGAGACGCCGTTGTTCAGCAAGGGGCGCGAGCTGTATGGCTTGTTCGAAGCGCGCCAGGCGATACGCGAACGTGGCCACGCGCTGGTGGTCGAGGGCTACATGGACGTGGTGGCGCTGGCACAGGCCGGCTTGGGCAATGCCGTGGCCACGCTGGGCACGGCCTGCACGGCCGACCATGTGCAAAAACTCTTTCGCTTCACCGATGCGGTGGTCTTCAGCTTCGATGGTGACGCCGCCGGGCGACGTGCCGCAGGGCGCGCGCTGGAAGCATCACTGCCGCATGTGGGCGATTTGCGCAGCGTGAAGTTCCTGTTCTTGCCGGCTGAACACGACCCCGACAGCTTCGTGCGCGAGCGTGGCGCCGAGGAGTTCGAGACCTGCATCGCCAAGGCGGTGCCGCTGTCGCGGCAACTCATCGACCATGCGGCCGACGGCGCCGACACGCGCACACCCGAAGGCCGCGCGCGCTTGCTGGCTAACGCTCGACCGTTGTGGACACAGATGAGCGACAGTGCCTACAAGCGCCAGCTGCTGGGTGAGATCGCGCGCGAAAGCGAACTGGGTGTCGACGAGCTGTCACGACAGTGGGGCGCCACGGCGACGGCCGCACGCCGCGCTGCCGCGCAACCACCGCTGCGCATTGGGGGTCGGTCCCACGGCCGCCGCGTGCCCGCGTCACCTGCCGACCAGGCCTTGCGGCTGCTGCTGTGCCATGGCGACTGGTGGGAAAGCCTTTCGGCCGACGACCATCAGCTCCTGCATGAGCTCGGTGGCGCGCACGGCGAGGTTGTGGCCTGGCTGGAGCAACAACTCACCGAACACGGTCCACAGACCTGGGCCAGCCTCGATGAGGCCTTGGCCGGGCAGCCCTTGCAGGCCGCAGCGCGGCAGTGGGTGGCCGCGGCGGCGCAGGACGAAGAACAGCAGCTCGATGACCTGCATCGCGTCTTGCATCGTTTGTGGCGCAACCACTATGAAGCAGCGATCAAGGCCCTGATTGCGGAGGGCCGCACCGACCGCGACACGCTCGATCGAATCGCCGAATGCCAGCGCAAGATTGGCGTCCATCGCGACGCGCAGGCGCAAGGCAGCACGGCGTAAGGTCAAGCCTTCCCGCCAGGTCAATGCCGCAGCGGCTGCCGGTATAATCCGCTGCTTGTTGCATCGGCAAGAGTGAACGCAGCACCTCCGGGCCCCGACCACCCTCGACAAGGGTACCCATCAGGTCAACCCCACCCGCAAGGGCTGCATCTTCAAATCGTTCACGCGAACTTGCCGGCCTCAGCGTCAAGACACCCTGCGCCGTCGCGCCACGGCGAGTGCTGCGGCATGGGACTCTGAACGCAGCAGCGCACCCAGCCTCCGGCCTTCACGAGAGGCCCTAAAGGTATAGCCCCAAGGAATCGCATGACCGCCAAAAAGCCTGCCGTCTCCACACCGAAGCCCGCACCGAAGCCCGCCGTCAAGGCCAAGGCTGCCGCGCCTGTCGAGTCCAAAGTCAAAACCAAGCCTGCCGCTGCACCAGCGCAGGCGCATGCCGCTCCGAAAGCGGCGGCGGCCAAGTCCACGCCGGGCAAGTCGGCGCCGGCGAAATCCACGGCCAAAACGGCGCCGGCCAAGCCCGCCGCCAAGGCCGGCAAGAAAGGGGCATTGACCGACAAGAAGAACGTGCCGGTGGCCGAGGACGAAGAGCTGGGCGACGTTGACGTCGAAATTGAGTCCGAGGTTGAAGCCGAGGTCGAGGTCGTCGACGAAAAGGAGACCAAGGCCAAACCGCTGCGCATGAAGGTCTCGCGCGCCAAGGAGCGCGCGCTGATGCGCGAGTTCGGCCTGGACGAGACGCTGCTCACCGAAGAAGAAGTCGCCAAGCGCCGCCATGAGCTGAAGACGCTCATCAAGATGGGCAAGACGCGCGGCTTCCTGACGCACCAGGAAATCAACGACCACCTGCCCGAGAAGCTGGTCGACAACGAGATCATCGAAGCCATCGTCTCGATGCTCAACGACATGGGCATCGCCGTCTACGAGCAGGCGCCCGACGCGGCCACGCTGCTCATCGCCGGTGGCGGGACCGCCACCGCCACCGAAGAAGAAGCCGAAGAAGCCGCCGAAGCGGCCCTGTCGACGGTCGACTCGGAGTTCGGCCGCACCACCGACCCGGTGCGCATGTACATGCGCGAGATGGGTACGGTGGAGCTACTCACGCGCGAGGGCGAGATCGAGATCGCCAAGCGAATTGAAGGCGGCCTGCAGGCCATGATGCTGGCCATCAGCGCCAGCCCGACCACCATCGCCGAGATCCTGGCGATGGCCGACCGCATCGAAAGAGGCGAGATGCAGATTTCGGAAGCCGTCGACGGTTTTGTCTCCGACGACGAAGCCGACGACTATGTGGCCGAAGAAGATTTCGACGAGTTCGACGAAGAAGACGACGACGACGGCGCCGGCGGCAGCAAGGCCCTGACGAAGAAGCTCGAAGAGCTGCGCATGCAGGCGCTGGTGAAGTTCGGCGAGCTGCGCAAGCACTTCGACAAGATGCGCCACGCCTTCGAGAAGGACGGCTACAAGTCCAACCCGTACAACAAGGCGCAGAAGCTGCTGTCCGACGAGCTGATGACCATCCGCTTCACGGCCAAGACCATCGAGAAGCTGTGCGACATGGTGCGCGGGCAGGTCGACGACGTGCGCAAGAAGGAGCGCGAGCTGCGCCGCATCATCGTCGACAAGTGCGGCATGCCGCAGGAAACATTCGTGCGCGATTTCCCGCCGAACCTGTTGAACCAGAAGTGGGTCGAGAAGCAGGCCGCCGCCGGCAAGCCCTGGTCGGTAATCATCGCCCGCAACGTCCCGCCGATCCAGGAACTGCAGCAGAAGCTGGCCGACCTGCAGTCGCGCGTGGTGGTGCCGCTGGGCGAACTCAAGGGCATCAACAAGCGGATGAACGAAGG
>JANLYV010000605.1:0-10200 GCA_031365825.1 Rubrivivax sp.
CGATGCCAGTGAAGAAGGTGGTCGGCAACCCTGTCATCGGCGCCACCATCAACAAGAGCGGCAGCTTTCGCTACAAGGCGACCAAGGTCGGTGCGGACACGGCACTGGCGCAGATCGTCAAGCTGGTGCAGGAAGCACAGAACTCCAAGGCGCCCGGGCAGTTGCTTGCCGACCGGGCCTCGCAGTGGCTGGTGTTGGCCGCCATCGCGGTCGGGCTGCTCACCTTTGCCGTCTGGTTCTGGGTGCTGGGCCAGCCGCTGCTGTTCGCATTGACGCTGACGATCACGGTGTTCGTCATCGCCTGTCCTGACGCATTGGGCCTGGCCACGCCGATGGCCATCATGGTCGGTACCGGCCTGGGGGCGATGAACGGCATCCTGTTCAAGAACGCATCCGCGCTGGAGAACGCCACCAAGCTGACCATCGTCGTCTTCGACAAGACCGGCACGCTCACCGTCGGCCAACCCGATGTGGTCGAGATGGTCACGGCAACCGGGGTCAGCGAAGCGCAATTGCTCGCCGTCGCAGCAGGCGTAGAAAAGTTTTCTGAACATCCGCTGGCGCAGGCGGTGCTCAAGCGCGTAGGCACTGCTACGGTTGAGGTCGCGACAGCCTTCGCCAACATCGACGGGCAGGGCGCGCGCGCCAGCATCGGCGCCGATGCCGTGCTGCTGGGCAACCGCAAACTGATGCAGTCGGAGAACGTGAGCCTGGCGTCGATGACGGCACTCGCGGCCGAGGCCACGCGGCTCGAGGGCGGCGGCCGCACGGTGGTGTTTGTGGCCCGCGCCGGCCAGCTCATCGGCCTGATCGCGATTGCCGACGCGGTGCGCCCGACATCCAAGGCGACGATCGCCAAACTGCAGGAACGTGGCGTCAAGGTCGCGATGATGACCGGCGACAACCAGGCCACGGCCGAGCGCATCGGCAAGGAACTGGGCATCGACATCGTGCTGGCCGAAGTGCTCCCTGGCCAGAAGGCGGCGAAGATCAAGGAACTGCAGGACCAGGGCCACAAGGTCGGCATGGTCGGCGACGGCATCAACGACGCGCCGGCACTGACCCAGGCCGACGTCGGCTTCGCCATCGGCGCCGGCACCGACGTGGCCATGGAAAGCGCCCAGGTCGTGCTGATGAAGAGCGACCCCTACGACGTCGTCGGTGCCATCGAGCTGTCGCGCGCCACGCTGCGCAAGATGCACCAGAACCTGTGGTGGGCGGTGGGCTACAACGTGATCGCCTTCCCGCTGGCGGCGGGTGTGTTCTACCCCTTCACGTTGTCGCCGGAGATCGCGGCGCTGTCGATGTCGGGCAGCTCGGCGGTGGTGGCCATCAACGCCTTGATGCTCAAGCGCACCAAGCTCGCCGGCATCAAGCGGGCGGGATCACCGGGCGCGCCGGCGACCGCCGCCAGCGTTGCCGCGGGAGCACCAGCATGAGCGATCTGACGCGCGCCGCAGACCTGAACTCGCCAAGCGAGCTTCGAGGTGCCACGGCGCATCGTGGCCTCGACCCGACATCGAATCTCCTGGCGCGGTTGTTTCGCAGCTTCGACGGAAGTCTTGCGCTGCGCTTGTGGAACGGCAACACCTTGACAGTCGGCAAGGGGGCTGCACAAGCAACCGAGCCGCTGTTCACGCTGGTGTGCCACCACCCGGGCTTCGTCCGTTCGATGGTCTTTGGACGCGATCCCCTGCGTCTGGCCCACGCCTACTTCCAGGGCGACATCGATGTCGAGGGAGACTTCTTCGCAGCGCTCAACCTGAAGGACCATCTACACGCCATCCGCCTGTCTTTCGGCGACCGGGTGGGCGCACTCTTCACCGCCTTTCGACTGCTGGCGCCACACCACGCGCGGTCCGGCACCGGAAGCCATAGGCCGAGGCTTCATGGCAGCGCCGTCAAGGCCCACTCAAGGACAGAGAACCGGGCCGCCATCTCGTTCCACTACGACGTCTCCAATGAGTTTTACCGGCTGTGGCTCGACGAGGAGCGCGTTTACTCCTGCGCCTATTTCACGAGCCCCGACGAGTCGCTGGATCAGGCGCAGCGCAACAAGCTCGAGCACATCTGCCGCAAGCTCCGGCTGCGGCCCGGCGAGCGTTTGCTCGACATCGGCTGCGGCTGGGGCGCACTCGTGTGCTGGGCGGCGCGGTACCACGGCGTGCGAGCCCACGGCATCACGCTGAGCCAGCAGCAGTTCGAGTTTGCGCAGCAGCGCATACGCACCGAGGGTTTGCAGGATCTCGTGACGGTGGAGTTGCGTGACTACCGGGACCTGGCAGGCACCGGCAACTTCGACAAGGTGTCGAGTGTCGGCATGTTCGAGCATGTCGGCCTGGCCAACCTGCCGGCCTACCTTGCGACGGTGATGAGGGTTCTGCGCCCGGGTGGGTTGTTCCTGAATCACGGCATCACGCACGATGAAGAAGGATGGAACAAGTCCTTGACCACCGAGTTCATCAACCGCTACGTCTTCCCGGACGGTGAACTCGACTGCGTCAGCAACATCCAGCTCGGCATGGAGCGCGCCGGCTTCGAGATTCACGACGTCGAAGGCCTGCGCCCGCACTATGCGCTGACCTTGCGGCACTGGGTGCAGCGCCTGGAAGCCAACCGTGAAGCGGCATTGCGCGAGGTCGACGAGCCGACGTACCGCATCTGGCGCCTGTACATGGCGGCCTGCGCGCTGGACTTCGAAGCCGGAACCACCGGCGTTTACCAAATCCTCGCGTCCAAGCCCAACCAGGGCGAGTGGCCGCTTCCGTGGTCGCGCGGCGACCTGTATGCCGGCTGCGCTGGCCGCCAGGAAAGGGTGAGCTGAATGTGCTTCTCGGCCACGGCCAGCTTCTCGGCAGGTGCAGTTCTGCTCGGGGTCGGCGCGCTGACGCTGCGGTCAGCGCTGGCCTCACATCAGCGGCGCGATTTGCCATTCGCTGCGATCCCGTTGTTGTTCGCGATCCAGCAGTTGATCGAAGGCGTGATCTGGCTGACGTTCCGCTTTGATGCGCCGCTGATCAACTCGGTGATGACCCACGCGTATTCCTTTTTCTCGCACGTGCTGTGGCCGGTCTACGTGCCCGTGGCCGTTTTGCTGATGGAGCCAGCAGGGTGGCGTCGCCAAGCGTTGATCGCGTTCGTTGCGGCCGGCGCCGCCGTCGGCGCCTACCTGCTGTATGTCCTGGTGGCGTTTCCCATCGTCTCGCAGCCGACGGGTCAGCACATCGAATACGTTTCGCCGCACTTCTTCGCGGCGCTCACGATGACGCTGTACCTGCTGTCGACGGCCGTCAGTCCACTGCTGTCCTCACACCGAATGGTGGTGGTCTTCGGCGTTCTCGCGCTGGTGTCGTTCGGCGCGGCCTACGCCTTCTATGCGACGTGGTTTATTTCGGTGTGGTGCTTCTTCGCGGCGCTGCTGAGCGCGGTGGTCTATCTCCACTTTGGCGTGCGCGAACTCGGACGCAGTCGATCAAACGACCACAGCTTGTCTGCGCATCGTTCACAGGAGGCGTGAATGCTGCCCCAACGCTGCGAAAGCAGTGGCTTTGTCCAGTCCCCAATGCATCAGGTTTTTGCGCACATTGACGATCACACGCGACTGTCCTCGCACATGAGCGAAGGGTCCTGGAGGACGGGAGGAGGCCGAATGGAAACTGAAATCGACGAAGGCCGAGGACAAAGAATTGGATCGCAGATCCGTATGTCGGGGCGGGTCTTTGGTATTGAGCTTTCGGTGGAGGAGATTGTGGTGGAGCGCGATCCTCCTCGCCGCAAGGTGTGGCAAACCACTGGCGCACCGAAACTTCTTGTGATCGGTCACTACCGAATGGGCTTCGAGCTATCGACTCAAGGGCAGGGTTCGATGCTTCGCGTCTTTATCGACTACGCGCTGCCGCAGCGCGCGCCTGCCCGTTGGCTTGGACGCCTGTTCGGCCCGTACTACGCAAGATGGTGTACCCAGCAGATGGTCGATGACGCGGTCAATCACTTTGAGGCGCGGCCCGGAACACCACTGTCCAATTAACGTCTTTGGAGAAACAAAATGCACAAACAAATTAGAGCCGTGACGACTGCGATGGCGGTCACGTTGGCCGCCGTTTCGACGCTCAGCCTCAGCGGCTGCGGCTACAACACCTTTCAAACCACCGACGAGCAGGTCAAGGCGGGCTGGGCTGAAGTCATCAACCAGTACCAGCGCCGTGCGGACCTGATTCCCAACCTCGTCAACACCGTCAAGGGCGAGGCGAAGTTCGAGCAGGACACGCTGACGAAGGTGATCGAAGCGCGCGCCAAGGCCACCTCGATCCAGGCCACGCCGGAACTGATCAACGACCCCGCGGCGTTCCAGAAATTTCAGCAGGCGCAAGGTGAACTGACGGGTGCGTTGTCGAGGTTGATGGTGGTGTCGGAACAGTACCCCAACCTCAGGGCCAACCAGGGATTCCGCGACCTGTCGGCGCAACTGGAAGGCACCGAGAACCGCATCACGGTGGCGCGCAACCGCTACATCAAGACCGTACAGGACTACAACGTGACCGTACGGTCCTTTCCGTCCAACCTGACGGCGATGGTGTTCGGCTACAAGGAAAAGCCGACCTTCGCCGTCGAGAACGAAAAGGAAATCGCGAAGCCGCCCTCTGTCGGATTCGACACTGCACCGGCGAAGCCCGCTGGCCCAGGATCCGGGGCATCCAAGTGATGGCAGGCACAGGCTTCGGCACGGCCTTCAGGGTCGGCAAAGCGCTGCGGTGTGCAAGCCTGTTGGCATGCGCCCTGGGCTGGTCCACGCTGAGCGCAGCACAAGTGGCCGTGCCGCCACTGACGGGGCATGTGATCGATCAAACCGGCACGCTGACGGCCCAGCAGAAGGCCGCGCTGGAACAAACGCTGGCCGCCTTCGAGGCTCGGAAAGGCAGCCAGCTTGCCGTGCTGATGGTCGCCTCGTCAGCCCCTGAGGAAATCGAGCCATACGCCTTGCGCGTGGCCGAGCAGTGGAAGCTGGGGCGAAAGAAGATCGACGACGGCGCGATCCTGGTCGTCGCCAAGGACGACCGCGCCATGCGCATCGAGGTGGGCTACGGCCTCGAGGGCGCGCTCAACGATCTCACCAGCAAACGCATCATCAGCGAGACCATCCTGCCGCGATTCAAGAGCCAGGACTTCTATGGCGGCATCACGGCCGGTATTGAACAAGTCATCCGCGTCGTCGACGGCGAGCCCTTGCCCGCACCCAGCGCCCCGTCCGGCCAGGGTATCGGCGGTGCTCAGCAATACGCACCCATGCTGTTCATTCTGGCGCTCGCCGTGGGCGGTGTGCTGCGCGCCACGCTGGGCAAAGTGCCTGGCTCGTTGGTCACCGGCGGTGTGGTCGCGGTGATCGCGTGGTTCGTGGTCGGCGCCATCTCGATGGCGCTGGTGGCCGGTGTGGTTGCGTTGTTCGTCACCTTGTTCGGTGGCGGCATGCTCGGTCGTGGAATGGGTGGCCACTACGGTGGCGGTGGCCGGGGCGGGGGTATGGGTGGAGGCGGCGGCTTCAGCGGCGGCGGTGGCGGCTTCGGTGGCGGCGGTGCGTCGGGACGGTGGTAGCCATGAACATCAAACGCATCGTGAGACACCTGCTCGTCACCGACGCACAGCTGAGTCGGACCTTTGACCGTGGCAGCTTGAACAAGATCGAAGCGGCCATCAAGGCCAGCGAGGCCGAGCACGTCGGAGAAATCCGATTCGCGGTCGAGGGGGGGCTGGACGGTGCGCCGTTGTTCAAAGGGCAGTCGGCCCGGGAGCGTGCGATCGACCTGTTCTCTCAACTGCGCGTCTGGGACACCCAACACAACACGGGCGTGCTGATCTACCTGTTGCTCGCGGACAAGGCCGTGGAGATCGTTGCCGACCGCGGCATTCACGCCAAGGTGGATTCGCAGGAGTGGAGCAAGGTCTGCCGCCAGATGGAGGCCGCCTTCAGGCAGTCGAACTTCGAGGGTGGCGTGGTCAGTGGCGTGCAGGCCGTGACGCGGCATCTGAAGCAGCATTTTCCTTCTGACGGCCACGACAGGAATGAACTGCCGGACAAGCCGGTGGTGCTGTAAGGCATCGACCCAAAGCCGGGTGATGGCCTCCGATCAACGCTGTGACGGCGCCGCAGCACCTCAAAGGAGAAACCTCATCAAGTGGCTCACTTTCTGGGGCTTCTGTCTGGGCTTGATCGAGAGCTTTCTCTACGGGGCCTATGCCGGACTGGTGTTCGTGCCCCTCTACAACTTTCTCGCTCGCCGATGGGGTGCGCCGGCGGGGGTTCAGAGCAGGCAGGCGTGATGCAAGCAGGCACGGCGGGCAGATCTGTAAAGGCGGCTCAACCCGCCGGACTGCGGCCCGTGCAACTGGTGTGGCTGGCGGGCTCTGTCTTCGTCGTCTCCGCCGGCTATGGCGCGCTTTTGCCGGTGCTGCCAGGGTGGCTGGCGTCGATGATGCCTGGCGCCAGCGCCGGCGAGGTCAGTCGTCACGTCGGCTTTCTCAGCGGTGTGTATGCGGCCGGCGTGCTGCTGGGTGCGCCTCTCTGGGGAATCGTCGCGGATCGTGTCGGACGCGGCCGAATCCTGATCATCGGGCTCGTGGGCTATGTCGCGAGCCTGCTGCTGCCGTTGATCCCGGCGATGGCAGGCGTGTGGGCCCTCTACGCCCTGCGCGGCACGACCGGCTTTTTCGTCGCTGCAGTGGTTCCTGTCGTCGCGGCGCTGGTGGCCGAGCACACGCCAATGGACAAGCGGGCGCGGCGTTTTGCCTGGCTGGGCGCCATGTCGCTGCTCGGATTCCTGTTCGGCCCCGCACTGAGTGCGGTGGCCAATGAGGCCGGGCCGTGGGTCACCGACGCGGCCGTCTCTTCGGCGCTGTCTGCGCAGCTCGTACTGGTTTTGTCGGCCATGCTCGGCGGGGTGATGATGGTGGGACTGGCTGCAAGCCTGCCGGCTGCACCGGTGGCTGATGCGGCAGTCCATACCGAGGCGGTGAGTCCGCTGCGCGGTCACCCGGTCGCGTTGCTGTGGCTGAGCGCCACGGTGATGTTCGTGCTGGCGGGCTTTGAGCTGGGCATCGTGCTGCAGGGGCAGCAGCAGTCCGGGCAATCTTCGCGACAGGCAGCGATCATGCTTGCTGAGTGCAGCCTCGTCATGCTGGGCGTCAACGCGCTGCTCTTCATCACCTCGCTGCTCGAGAAGATGTCGGCACGCATCCTGATTGGCGCAGGCCTTCTACTCGCTGTCTTCGGGTTGGTCGTGCTGACCGTGGATCGTGCCGATGCCTGGATGTACCTGGGCGTCGGTCTGACCTCTGCGGGCACAGGCTTGATACTGCCGGTGATCGCCTACCTGGCCGCAGGTTCTTCGACGCAGAAGCTGGGCGTTTTGATGGGCGGCCTGACCGCCGCAGCCGGCTTCGGCCAGACACTCGGCTCGGCCGCAGGCGGCTGGCTCTTCGGCGTGCTCGCACATCGCAGCTACGGCTTGCTTGCGCTGCCGCTGCTCGTGATGCTGGGTCTGCTGCTGGCCCGACCGGCCTGGTGGTCAGTGGTCGCCGCCGCATCCATCACACATCGATCTCGGCAGCGCACCTGACCCACAGCCTCCCGGGGTCAGGGTGCTTGACGAGCCTGGGGTCGGCCGTCTCGCAAGACGCCTCGGGTCGTCGGCGACGGCGAGGCCGAGGCGGGCGCGGGCGGCCCTACACTGCGCAAAATGAACAAGACAGTACAAACCAAGCCGGCGAAGGTGGCGACGCGCGCCAAGAAGCCGCGCAAGGCGGCGCCACGCACCAACGACCCGGTGCGCACCATGGCCGACATCATCGAGGTCGCCATCCGCGAGTTCGCCGAGAAGGGCCTGGCGGGTGCGCGCATCGACGTCATCGCCGAGGCCATGCGCACCAGCAAGCGCATGATCTATTACTACTTCGCGAGCAAGGAAGGCCTCTACATCGCCGCGCTCGAAGAGGTCTACCGCCGCATGCGCGCGATCGAGGCTGGCCTGCACCTGCAGGACCTGCTGCCGGAAGATGCGCTGCGTCGGCTCGTCGGCTTCACCGTCGACTACCAGCTCGCCCACCCGGAATTCATACGCCTGGTGCAGACCGAGAACATCCACCGCGGCGAGTACCTGGCGCAAAGCAAACAGATCCGCAAGCTCAACGTGCCGGCCATCGACGGCCTGCGCGAGGTGCTGGAACGCGGGCAGAAGGCCGGCGTGTTCAGAAGCGGCATCGACGCCGTGGACCTGCACATGTCGATCAGCGCCTTGTCGGTGTTCAACGTCGCCAACAAGCACACCTTCGCGCTGATCTTCCAGCGCGACCTGGACTCGCCCGCCGCGCTGATCGCGCGTCGCGACAGCATCGTCGAGATGATCGTGCGCTTCTGCCGCCGCTGAAGCGACGGCCGCGACCAGCACCCGGCGCCGCGCGTCGCCGCATAGGCGATTGCGGGTTTTCACGGATGGTGAAAAACTAACCAGTTCGTACATTACGTGTGCGGTGTGAATTTCAGCCATCGCCCTGGCGCCGGTTGCGCGCCGCAGGAACATGGCCCATGCCCCTGATCGACAAACTCGCCGATGGCTACTGTCGCTTGCTCGCCGCGCTCATCGTGTTGTGCCTGGCCGCGATGGTGTTGATGGTCTTCGGCAACGTGGTCTTGCGCTACGCCTTCAATTCCGGCATCACGGTCTCGGAAGAGCTGTCGCGCTGGCTCTTCGTATGGCTCACCTTCCTCGGTGCCGTCATTGCCGTGCGTGAACACGGCCACCTGGGCTCGGACATGCTGGTGTCGCGCCTGGGGCCCGCGGGCAAGAAGGCCTGCCTGGTGCTGGGCCAGTTGCTGATGCTGTACATGAACTGGCTGCTGTTCAGCGGCAGCCTGGCGCAAACGCGCATCAACCTTGATGTCGAAGCGCCGGTATCAGGGCTGCCGATGGCCGTGGTCTATGCCGCCGGCGTGGTCTTCGCCGTCTCGGCCAGCCTGTTGCTGCTGCATCAACTCTGGCGCACGCTCAGCGGCCAGTTGCGCGACGATGAGCTGGTGATGGTGCAGGAGTCGGAAGACCTGGCCCACCTGAAGAAGGAAGGCCGGCCATGACCGTCACCATCTTCCTCGGCGCGCTGCTCGCCGCCATGGCGCTGGGCATTCCCATCGCTTACTCGCTGTTGATCTCCGGCGCCGCGCTGATGTGGCACCTGGACCTGTTCGACGCGCAGATCCTGGCGCAGAACACCATCAACGGCGCCGACAGCTTCCCGCTGCTGGCGGTGCCCTTCTTCATGCTCGCCGGCGAGATCATGAACGTCGGCGGCTTGTCGCGGCGCATCGTGAATCTGGCCTTGGCCTTGGTCGGCCATGTGCGCGGCGGCCTCGGTTACGTCACGGTGCTGGCGGCTTGCATGATGGCGGCGCTGTCGGGCTCGGCCGTGGCCGACACCGCGGCGCTGGCCGCGCTCTTGCTGCCGATGATGGTCAAGGCCGGCCACAACAAGGCCACGGCCGGCGGCCTGATCGCGTCGGCCGGCATCATCGCGCCGGTGATCCCGCCGTCGATCGGCTTTGTCATCTTCGGCGTCGCGGCCAACGTCTCCATCACCAAGCTCTTCCTCGCCGGCATCGTGCCGGGCCTGCTCATGGGTGTGGCCATCGCCATCACCTGGTTCTTCGTCGCCAAGCGCGAAAACGTCAAGCCGCCGCCCAAGGCCAGCAGCGCCGAGCGCTGGAAGGCGCTGCGCGAATCGACCTGGGCGCTGGTGCTGCCCATCATCGTGATGGTAGGGCTGAAGATGGGTGTCTTCACGCCCACCGAAGCAGCGGTGGTGGCGGCGGTGTATGCCATGTTCGTGGCGCTGGTGATCTACCGCGAGATGAACATCCGCCAAATGTACGAAGTGTTTATTTCTGCGGCCAAGACCACCGCAGTGATCATGTTCCTGGTGGCCGCGGCCATGGTCTCGGCCTGGCTCATCACGGTGGCCAACCTGCCGGCCGAACTGGTGGGCCTGCTGCAGCCTTTCATCGACAGCCCGACGCTGCTGCTCATCATCATGATGCTGCTGGTGGTGGCCATCGGCACGGCGATGGACATGACGCCGACCATCCTCATCCTCACCCCGGTGCTGATGCCGGTGGTCAGGGCCGCGGGCATCGACCCGGTGTACTTCGGCGTGCTCTTC
>JANLYV010000052.1:0-3486 GCA_031365825.1 Rubrivivax sp.
TTCAGCCTCCGCCCATCATTTCGAGGGTTAGCTCAATGCGCGTCTTGACGGCGTTGAGCCCGGGGTAGACGCGCCAGCCGGCGGGAGTCTCGGCGTGCACCGGGCCGGCTGCGCAGCGGCTGGCCAGGGCAATGGCCACCCCGCCGGCCTGGGCCCGCGCCAGTGCCGGCTTGATGGCCTCGTGCACGCTGCCGCCACCGCTGCCGGCGATCACCAACCCGTGCACACCGGCCTGCCACAGCGCCAGCACGGCCCTCTCCTGCGCCGCGGCGTGGCTGGTGAGGATCTCGACCCAGGGCCAGGCCGCAGCGTCGCGCGCGATATGTTCCAGACCCAGTGCGCGGCCTTCGGGCCAAGGGCGAAGCGGGTACAGCCGGCCTTCTTCGATGCGCGCCAATGGCCCGGCATCGGCTGAGGCGAAGGCGTTGACACGGTAGCTGTGCATCTTCTGCACGTCTTGCGCGGCGTGCACCAGGCCGGCGAAGACGACGAGTACGCCATGGCCCACGCCGCCGTGCGCCACCCGCACGGCATCGAGCAGGTTTTGCGGGCCGTCAGCCAGCAGTGCCGTGCTCGGGCGCATGGCGGCTGTCAGCACCAACGGCTTGCGCGGCGCGAGCACACGTTGCAGCAGCCAAGCCGTCTCTTCGAGCGTGTCGGTGCCATGGGTGATGACGACACCGGCCACGTCGTCGCGCGCCAGGTGCCAGGCCGCGCGGCGTGCCAGCGCCTGCCAGACCGCTATCGTCATCGCGCTGCTGTCGAGTTGTGCCACCTGTTCGGCCTCAAGGGGCATCGTCGCCAGCGGCGGCACGGCGCGGATGAGCTCGGCCACGCCCACCTGCCCGGCCACATAACGCACGTTGTCAGCAGGCTCGGCCGCCACGCCGGCAATGGTGCCGCCGCTGCCCAGAATCACGACGCGCTTTTCAGGGCTTGGCATTTGCACCTTTTCTGGATGAAAATACAGTGGCTGTATGAATCTTCAGCTCCTGAAGTCTTGAACGTGGAGGTCCGGTCATGGATGAAAGCCCCAAGCTCACTGCCCGCCAGCAACAGATCCTCGATCTGGTGCAGAGTGCCATCGAACGCAGCGGGGCCCCGCCCACCCGCGCCGAAATCGCCGCCGAGCTGGGCTTCAAGTCGGCCAACGCCGCCGAAGACCACCTCCAGGCCCTGGCGCGAAAAGGTGTCATCGAACTCGTGGGTGGCACGTCGCGCGGCATCCGTTTGAAGTCTGACACATTGCGTGCCATGAACGAGGCGCGGCTGTCGCAGTACGGCAAGCAGTACAGCCTGCCGCTGCCGAGCCTGGCGCAGCTCAGCTTGCCGCTCGTCGGGCGCGTGGCAGCGGGCAGCCCGATCCTGGCGCAAGAGCACATCGACCAGACCTACCTGATGGAGGCCAGCATGTTCCCGCGCCGGCCTGACTACCTGCTGAAAGTGCGCGGCATGAGCATGCGCGACGCCGGCATCCTCGACGGCGACCTGCTCGCGGTGCAGAAGGCCAAGGACGCCAAGAACGGCCAGATCGTGGTCGCGCGGCTGGGTGACGACGTCACCGTGAAGCGCCTGCGCCGTACGCGCACGACGATCGAGCTCATCCCCGAAAACCCTGATTTCAAGACCATCGTCATACCCTTTGGCGACGTCGACTTCGAGCTCGAGGGCATTGCGGTGGGCCTGGTGCGCAACACCATGCTGATGTGATGACGTGAGCCAGCGATGCCGGCCACGATCATCAAGACACCCAAGGCGGGCAGCGCCGCCGATTGCGAGCAGCTCGAGCAGCTGCCCAATGTCGGCCCGGCGATTGCGGCCGACCTGCGCCTGCTAGGCATCCGCCATCCGCGCGAGCTCGCCGCACGCGACGCCTTCGTGCTCTACCAGTCGCTGTGCGCGATGACGGGGCAACGCCACGACCCTTGCGTGCTCGACACCTTCATGGCCGCCACCGACTTCATGCGCGGCGCGCAGGCGCGGCCGTGGTGGCACTACACGGCGCAGCGCAAGCTCGTCTACGGCCAGCTCTGAGGGCCTGTCGGCGGGCACGGCAAGGCAGCGCCGAACTGGCCCACCAAGACCACGCTCATCCGCGCGTCACGGGGCCGGCCATCGCGCCAATATCGCTTCAGGTTCAAGCGATGTTGACCGATATCACGACCATGAAGCCCCTCTCGAAACTCTTCCGCCAACCGCAGCGTTCGACGCTGGGGTTTTCCCGGCTGACGCGTTTCGACGTGCCGCCGCCTTCGCTGCGCCATGCACCGCAATCGGCGTGGCAGCGGCTGCTGTTCTGGCTGATGGCGCCGGCGCCGCAGGACGCATCGCCGCCGCTGAATCGCCTGCCGGCCGTGCGCGACGAGTTCCGGCACGCCATCCACGACATCCAGGAAGAAGCGCGCTACTGCCTGGTGATGCGCGTGGCGCAGGCGCGCTCGCTGCGCGAGTTGTGGCACATGCGCCTGGACGTCTACAACCTGATCGCCCTGCACCACAGCGAGTTCGAAGCCAGCCAACGCCTGGCGCTGCTCAACCGCCACTTTCCGGCGCGTGCACCGCGTTCCGGCTTTGCCCCGCTGGCCTCGTGATGGCCACGCAGGCGCGCCAGTTCTTTGCGGCGCCCGGCCTGCCCGGGCTGCCTGGCGCCGGGCTGCCGCATGACCGCCTGGCACGACTGGCCGCGCGCCGCGTCTTCGTCGATCTCAAAGCCACGTTCATGGCCGCCGTGGCCAGCCTGCCGGGGCCGCAAGGCAGCTGGCTACGGGTGCAGGTGCGCGGGGCCGAAGAGCCGGTCGATCTGTGGTTGTTGCGCGCAGCCGTGCTGCAGGCGTTGAACCAGCACGACGCGGCTGCCCGCACGTGGCGGCTGCAGCTCAAGCGCAGCCTGGACCAGATGTTCCCCGACAGCGCCAACGCGGCGCTCGGCACCGGCTTCGGTGCTTTCGCAAGCCCCTGAGGTGCGGTATGGGCGTTGGGCGCGCTAAGCGCGCAGGCGTGCACGGAACGTCTTCTTGAACTTCTCGACCTTGGGCGCGACCACGAACGCACAGTAGCCCTGGCCCGGGTTGCGCGCGAAGTAATGCTGGTGGTAGTCCTCGGCCGGCCACCAGTTGGAAAGCGCCTGCAACTCGGTCACGACGCGCCCCTTGTGCGCTTGCTGCGCCTCGTCAAGCACGGCCTGCGCCACCTCGCGCTGCGCCGCGTCGTGCCAGTAGATACCCGAGCGGTACTGGCTGCCGACGTCGTTGCCTTGCCGGTTCAGCGTGGTCGGGTCGTGGATGGTGAAGAAGATCTCCAGCACCTCGCGCAGGGTGATGCGGCTGTCATCGAAGTCCACGCGCACCACTTCGGCGTGGCCGGTGTTGCCGTCACACACCTGGGCGTAGCTCGGGTCGGGCACATGGCCGTTGGCATAGCCCGACTGCACGGTCAGGACGCCGTCGACCATCTCGTACACCGCTTCCACGCACCAGAAGCAGCCGC
>JANLYV010000065.1:0-4728 GCA_031365825.1 Rubrivivax sp.
CGCGAGATCGACAAGACCGACGGCATGCTGCTGCTGTTCGACACCGCCGACGACGCCGTGCAGTACGCGCAGGCCTACCACCGCGCGCTGGCGTCCATGGCGGTGCCCGTCAAGGCGCGTGCCGGCCTGCACGTGGGGCCGGTGATCCTGCGCGAGAACCATGCGGACGACGTGGCGCGCGGCGCCAAGCCGCTTGAACTCGACGGCCTGGCCAAGCCCACCGCGGCACGGGTGATGTCGCTGGCCCTGGGCGGCCAGACGCTGCTCACGAGCCAGGCACGCGACGCCTTGAGCGACAGCGCGCTGGCACTGCAGCCGCACGGCCACTGGATGCTCAAGGGCCTGAACGACGCGATCGAACTCTTCGCCGCCGGCGAACACGAGGTCAGTTTCATCACCCCGCCTGACAGCGACAAGGGCTACCGGGTGGTGCGCTACCAGGACCAGTGGCGCCCGGTGCAGGAGATACCGAATAACCTGCCGCAGCAGGTGACATCGTTCATCGGCCGCGAGCGCGAACTGCGCGAGGTCAAGGCGCAGATCGGCGACTTCCGCCTCGTCACGCTGTTGGGCATGGGTGGCCTGGGCAAGACGCGACTGTCGCTGCGCGTGGCGACCGAAGTCATGGCGCGTTTCCCCGACGGTGTGTGGTTCATCGACCTGGCGCCCATTCGCGACGGCGCCTTGGTGGCCAGTGAAGTGGCACAGGTGGTGGGCGTGCGCGAAGAGCCGAGCCGGCCGCTGGTGCAGACGCTGTGCGCCGAGCTCAAGTCGCGCCGCCTGCTGCTGATCTTCGACAACTGCGAACACCTCATCAAGGCTTCAGCCGAACTGGCCAACGCGTTGCTGCGCGCCGCGCCGCAACTGCGTATCCTGGCGTCGAGCCGCGAAACCTTGCGCGTGCCAGGCGAGCAGACCTACCCGGTGTTGCCGCTGCCGCTGCCCGGTCGCAGCGACAGCCTGGAAGTGTTGTCGCGCTCGACGGCCGTGCGCCTCTTCGTCGAACGCGCGCAGCAGCACAAACCCAGCTTCGAGCTGAACGAGCGCGAGGCCCCTTCGGTGGCCGAACTGGTGGTGCGGCTGGAAGGCATACCGCTGGCGCTGGAGCTGGCGGCAGCGCGTGTGCGAGCGCTGAGCGTGGCCGACATCAACGCGCGGCTCAAAGACCGCTACAAACTGCTCACCGGCGGTGGCCGCGTGCTGCTGCCGCGGCAGCAGACGCTGCGCGCGCTGGTCGACTGGTCGTACGAATTGCTGGAGCCCGGCGTGCGCACGCTGCTCGACCGCTTAAGCGTCTTCGTCGGCGGCTTTGACCTGGCCGCGGCCGAAGCCGTGTGCGGCGTCGAGCCGCTGGAAAGCGACGAGGTGCTGGACCTGTTGACCTCGCTGGTCGAACAGTCGCTGGTGATGACCGAGGACACCGAAGAAGGCATGCGTTACCGCATGCTGGAAACCATCCGCGACTACGCACAGGAAAAATTGGCGCAGACGGGCGACGCCGCGGCCATGGCCGAGCGGCACTGCGAGCACTACTTCACCATCGCCAAGGCCGCGCGTGACGGCCTGAAGGGAGCCGAGCAGGCGCAGTGGATCTGGCGCGCCGAGGCCGAGCTCGACAACATCCGCGTGGCCATCGCACTGGCGCTGGCGGGTGGTGTGGACCCGTTCATTGCGGTGAAGTTTTCAATTGCCATGAGCGCATTCTGGATTTTGCGCGGCTACTCGGCGGAGGGCCGCCAAACGGTGCAAGCGGCGCTCGAGCTGCCCGCGATTCAGGCTTCCGATATGGCCAATGCCCACGCGCTGTACGTCGGCGCCATGTTGGCCGGCAGCCAGAACGACCACGCCGAGGCCCACGTCATGCTCGAAGCCTGCCTGCAGCTGCGCCGCACCCTGGGCAACCCGGTGGCAATCGCGGCCACCCTCTCTGCCATGTCGCAGGCGATCCTGCACTCGGGCAATTCAGCCGATGCCATCACCAACGAGTTGGAGGCGCTGGCGCTCTATCGTGCTCAAGGTGAACGACTGGGTGAAGCCATCAGCCTGCTGCATCTGGGCGAGATCGGCGTTTACGTCGGCGACGATGAACTGGCACTGGTCAATCTGCGCGAATGCTTAAGCATTGCGCAGACCATCAAGAACCGCGAAGTTGAAGGCGAAGCCGAGCTGGCGCTGGGCGAACACGCCTATGAGATGGGGCGCGCCGATGACGCGCGCCGGCACTTGCAGCGTTCGTTCGTGGTGTGCAGTGAAGCCGGCGACCGTCATGGCAGCATCCAGGCGCAATGGTGGCTGGGGCGGCTGGACCTGTCTGCCGGCGAACTCGCCACCGCAGGCAGCCGGCTCGGCGAAGCCCTGCAGATCTTCCGTGACTTCGAAATGCGCGAGCCGCTGGCCGAGTGCCTGGAAGACCATGCACAACTCTTGCACCAGCATGGCAGACATGGGTTGGCGGTTCGCACCGCCAGCGCGGCACAGGAATACCGGCAGCGATTCGACCTGATCCGCTCGCCTCAGGGCGAACTGCGCTGGCAGTCGCGGCTTACAACTTTGCGCGCCAGCTTGGCACCAGCCGATTTTGCTAACGCCTGGGATACGGGGCGTGATGTGGCAACCGATGACGCCATACGCCTGGCCAGAGATGAGGTCGCCGCCAAAATGGCAGCGACTTCATCCTCGACATCAAGCCTTGCGGCGGCGCAGGCCTAGCGCAAGCAGGGCACCGCCGACCAGCACCAGCGTCGTGGGCTCCGGTACTTCCAGCGCCTGCCACGTGACGATGGGCGTCGTCGGATCGTTCGGATTGACACCTGAGAAACAGATACGCGGGTTGTTGGTGTTGGCGCAGCCATTGGGCGCGTTGCTGTCCGAGAACCCAGCGAAGCCCGTTGGCGCGTCGAAAAATTGCTCTTCCGTCAGCTTCAGCGTTGGGCCCGAATAGTCACCCACCAGCGCCCCGATGATGAAGTCCAGGTCAATGAAGAACGAGGCCGGGGGCGAAGCGTCGCTGACGAAAACCGTGGGAATCATCGAGATGAATGCACCACCCACGGGATCCACGGATGTCACGGCATCGAAGTCGATGCCGTCGATTTTTCCCGTGCCGTCAACGTGCAGCCTGTTGATGGCCGGGATCGATCCGAAGACATTGGTCTGGTTCAGGGTAAGGAACACGTTCCCCGGCGCTGTGGTGTAGAAATTCAAGGTGAAGCTGTTGAGGCTGGCCGAAGTGCACGCCCCGACCCCCACCGTCTGGATGGAATTGGGTGTCAGGCAACCCGAAGCGGCTGAAACGTTGCCCAAGCCCTTCCAACCCAATGTCGACGACAGCGTGGTGTTGAAAATCGGATCCCAATTGACGACAAACTCGGCCGCCTTGGACGCCTGGCCAAACAGCACCATCGAGGCGACAGCCGCGCCACCGACCCACCGACGAACACTCATGACAGATTTTTGAATCACTTCTAACTCCAGGTTTGACTTCACAGTGATCGCCGCAAGAAGCGCGCCAATGTCTTGACGATCGCACCTAAACCTTTGATTCGGTTAGGGTGAGGTTGGCCTCACTGCACAAGCTCCGCAGGCGCGACATGCCTCTTGTCAAGAACTCCGACAGCCTGCCCAACCAAAAATCCCGCCATGACCATAGCCCTGAATGCCTTCACTCCATGGGCCGCCCTTGCCGGCGGCCTGCTTATCGGCGCCGCGGCGACCATGCTTTTGCTGTTGAACGGCCGCATCGCCGGCATCAGCGGCATCGTCGGTGGCCTGTTTCGGCCCAAGGCGGGCGACCTGATCTGGCGCCTGGCCTTCGTGCTGGGCCTGCTCGCGGCGCCGCTGGCCTACCGCATTTTCGCCACCCTGCCCACGCCGCGCATCGACGCCAGCACGGGCGTGCTCATCGCTGCCGGCCTGCTGGTCGGCCTGGGCACGCGCTACGGCTCGGGCTGCACCAGCGGCCATGGTGTGTGCGGCCTATCGCGTCTGTCGCTGCGCTCACTCGCCGCCACGCTCAGCTTCATGGCCGCTGGCGTCGCCACCGTGTTTGTGGTTCGGCACCTGCTGGCTTGAGAGGCACCACGCCATGAAAACATTCACCGCCTTGCTCGCCGGCCTGGTGTTCGGCATCGGCCTCATCGTCTCGGGCATGGCCAACCCGGCCAAGGTGCTCGGCTTCCTCGATCTCGCCGGCGCCTGGGATCCGTCCCTGGCGCTGGTGATGGCCGGCGCCATCGCCGTCGGCCTGCTCGGGTTCGCGCTCGCGCGCCGCCGCCCGAGCACGCCCTTCGGCGACTCCATCGCGTTGCCGGAGAACGACAAGATCGACCGCCGCCTCATAGTCGGTGGCCTGATCTTTGGCATCGGCTGGGGCCTGGCGGGTTTTTGCCCCGGCCCGGCGCTGGTCGCACTGGGCATGGGCAACTCGCGCGCGCAAATCTTCGTCGCCGCCATGCTCGCGGGCATGGCCGTCTTTGAACTGCTCGAGCGCCGCCGTGCTATCCAACTGATATCCAACTGAGCAGCTAACTGAATAGCTAACGAACTAACCGAGCTGAGTCACGAGCTTGGTGTTGAGGTAGCCGTCGAAGGTCTCGGTGCCACCTTCACTGCCGTAGCCGCTGTCCTTGATGCCACCGAAGGGCGTCTCGGCCAGCGCCATGCCCAGGTGGTTGATCGACAGCATGCCCACCTGCAGGCCGTCACTGATGGCCTGGGCGTTGCGCGTCG
>JANLYV010000076.1:0-11178 GCA_031365825.1 Rubrivivax sp.
GGGCGGTCGCGGCATTGGCCGCCGATCCGTCGAAGAAGGTGCGCACCATCTGCTTCATCGCGGTCTCGCGGACCTTCGCTGGCAGCTTGCTCTGGCCAGGCTGCAGGTCGAGCTCGTCGTGCACCACAAGGATCTCGCCAGGCGCGATCTTGTAGAAGCGCGCCAGCGCCGCCACCGCCTGGCCCGAGCGGTTCATGTAGGTCGTGGGCTGCAGCAGCCACACGGGCCCTTCGGCGCGATTCACGCGGGCGACATGACCGTGGTAGCTGCGCTCAAGCGCGGGGCTGGCTCCCCACTTCGACGCCAGCGCATCGATCCACCAGAAGCCGGCGTTGTGCCGGGTGGCGGCGTATTCAGCGCCCGGGTTGCCCAGGCCAACGAAGAGTCGAATCATGGGGGCCATTATTCAGTCACGCTGCGCGCTGACCATCCCGCTGCGGTGGGGAACGTAGTCCGGCACGCGGCCAAAAAAAGAGGGCCCCACTTCGGGGGCCCTGCGCGGTCAAGACGATGCGGCGCGGATCACTTCTTGTTCTGGCGCTCGTCCTTCTTGGGCTTGGCGGCCTTGCCTTTGTCGGCCGGGGCCACGACCACGGGAGCGACGGCTGCGACTTCCTCGACTTCGGCCTTGGGCACCGTCACGGCCACGATCACCGGGTTCAAGGTGCCGTGCTTGACGGCCTTGATGCCCTCGGGCAATTTCAGATCGCTGGCATGCAGTGACTGGCCCTTGATCAGCGTGCTCAGGTCGATGGCCACGAACTCGGGCAACTGCGACGCCAGGCACTCGATCTCGAGTTCGAGCGCAACGTGGTTGACCAGGCAATGGTCGGTCTTCACCGCCGGCGAGTTCTCTTCGCCGCTGAAGTGCAGCGGCACCTTCTTGCGCAGCCTGGTGGTGTCGTCCACGCGCTGGAAGTCAACGTGTTGCACCACCGGCTTCCAGGCGTGCATCTGGAAGTCGCGCAGCAAGACCTTCTGCACCTTGCCGGCCAGTTCCATCTCGAGGATCGAGGAGTGGAAGGCTTCCTTCTTCAGCGCGAAGAACAGGGCGTTGTGGTCGAGCTCGATCATGGCGGGCGTGCCGGCACCGTAAACAATGCCGGGCACCTTGGCTGCGTTGCGCAGGCGGCGGCTCGCTCCGGTCCCCTGCAGCGTACGCTCGTAAGCTGTGAATTTCATGGTTTCTCCAAACGTAGTGAGCCCCGCGACCAGGGCTTCGGATGTGAAGGTTTTCACCTTCGGCAAAAGGAAAGGGCTGCCGCCGGCGGCAGACCCGCTCTCCATCTAAAAATTACTGTTCTGCTCCGAGAAGAGTGAGGTCACCGACTCGCCATCGCTGATGCGGCGGATGGTTTCGGCGAAGAGGAAGGCCACCGAGAGCTGCCTGATTTTTGGGCAGGCTTTGGCCACAGCGCTCAGCGCAATGGTGTTGGTGATGACGACTTCGTCGATCTTCGATCCGGCGAGTCGCTCAATCGCCGGGCCCGAGAACACGGGGTGCGTGCAATAGGCGTAGACGCTCCTTGCGCCGCGTTCTTTCAGCACATCAGCAGCTTTGACCAGCGTGCCGGCGGTGTCGATCATGTCGTCCATGATCACGCAGTTGCGGTTCTCGATCTCGCCGATGACGTGCATCACTTCCGAGACGTTGGCCGCCGAGCGGCGCTTGTCGATGATGGCCAGATCGCAGCCGAGTTGTTTGGCCAGGGCACGCGCGCGCACCACGCCGCCGACGTCGGGCGAGATCACCACGAGTTCGCGGTAGTTCTTGCTCTTCAGGTCGGCCAGCAGCACCGGGCTGGCGTAGATGTTGTCGACGGGGATGTCGAAGAAGCCCTGGATCTGGTCGGCGTGCAGGTCCATCGTCAGGAGCCGCTCGACACCTACCGTCTCGAGCATGTTGGCCACGACCTTGGCGCTGATGGGCACACGCGTCGAGCGCGGGCGACGGTCCTGCCGCGCATAGCCGAAGTACGGAATCACCGCGGTGATGCGGCGCGCACTGGCGCGCTTCAGGGCATCGACCATGATGAAGAGTTCCATCAGGTTCTCGTTCGTCGGGCTGCACGTGGGTTGCACCACGAAGACGTCGCGCGCACGCACGTTCTGGCGGATCTCGACCGTCACCTCGCCGTCCGAAAATCGCCCCACGGCGGCCTGGCCGAGTTCGATGTTCAAGTGGGTTGCGATCTCCTGGGCCAGCGGCGGATTGGCGTTGCCGGTGAAGAGAACGGTATTGAAGAGCACGTTGCGGACTCCGTCGGCTGCTGTGCGCGGCATGGGCACTCTAATGGCGCAACGGCATCGAACTTGGATGCCACACGCGGACTGGAAACATTTGGCAGGGGAGGAAGGACTCGAACCCTCGCATGTCGGAATCAAAATCCGATGCCTTGACCAACTTGGCGACTCCCCTACACGGGCAACCGATTGCTCGGTCACCGAAAACTGGACTCAGTCCGCGAAGCCCCGCAGCGGGTGCGCCTGCAAACTCTGGCAAAGGCGGCCGACCCAACCCGCCGGAAGATCCCCCGGCAGCCATGTCGCCACAGGGCGATCGCCTGAACCTGCTCTCGCGAAGACCGCACTTCCCGAACCCGTCATGCGGCTGTTGCCATAACGCGCCCTGAGCCACCCGGCGGCTTGCGCCACCTCGGGACAACGGTTTGTGGCAGGCGGCTCGAGGTCGTTTCGACCGAAGCCTTCCACCCATTCCGGCGCCACCTTGACCGGGCTTTGGCCACCCTCTTGAGAGCCCAAAAGTATAACAGCCCCGGTGTTGCGCTCGAGTGCCGGGTCGGCGAAGACCGACGCGGTATCGAGCGACGTGGCCGGCTTGACCACGGCATAGTGTTGCTGCGGCCAGGCGATAGCGGTCAAGCGCTCGCCCATGCCTTCGACGAAGGCGTTGTGGCCGCCGATGAAGAAGGGCACGTCCGCCCCCAGCTGCAACGCCAGGGCTTGCAAGCGTTGTCGCGGCCAGTGCAGTTGCCACAAGCGGTTCAGCCCCAGCAGCGTCGTCGCAGCGTCGGAACTGCCGCCACCCATGCCGGCGCCCCAGGGCAGGCGCTTGATGATCGAGATGTCGACGCCGAGCGCCGTGCCGCTGGCCACTTGCAACAGCCGCGCCGCACGCAGGCACAGGTCCTCCTGCGGCAATGGCGTGCTCAGGTCATGGCGATGCAGTTGACCATCAAAGCGGCACTCCAGGTGCAAGGTGTCGCACCAGTCGATCAGAACGAACGGCGACTGCAGCAAGTGGTAACCATCGGGCCGGCGCCCGAGCACATGCAAAAAAGCATTGAGCTTGGCTGGCGCAGCCAGTTCGTAAAGCGCGCGCACACCCATGTGCAGCTAACGCTCGATGCGTGCGCGCACCTTCACCACCGGCGCGGCCGCTCGTTCGGCATCGACCCAGCCTTCGGCCCAGCGCGTCAGCGTGACCTGCCAGCCAAGCTGCGTGAAGCCTTCGGCTGTGCTCTGGCTGGGCACCAGTGGCCAGGGCCTGCCGGCGAGCCAATCGGGCAAGGCCGACAAGGGCAGGGTCTCGCCCAGGGCCTGCTGCGACAGGGCTTCGAGGTTGCTGAACTGGGTCTCGCCTTCGGACGTTTTCAGCTGTGCCAAACCAGGCGCCCAGGTCGCCACCGCGAGCAGGCTTCCTAGCGGCGACGTCAGGCGCAACTCACCGCGTTCACTGCTGCCGCGCAGGTCAAACGAGGCGCTGACGCTGCGTGCGGGTGCGTCGGCATAAGCCTCAACCCGAACTGACAGACGCCCGGAGGTCCAAGGCATCTCCACCACGTCGGGCGGACGCGTGGCGCAGGCTGCCAGCCATGCGGTGGTGGCGAGCAGGGCCGCCAATCGCCAAAGGGCGCGTCCGCTGGACGCCCGTGTCACAGCTTGACCTTGAGCCGGGCCAGCGTCTCGCGCAAAGCTTCGTTGCCGTCATCGCGGGCGCGCGCTTCGCGCCACAGGCGTCGCGCCTCGTCGCGTTCGCCCATGGCCCACAGCACTTCGCCGAGGTGGGCGCCGATTTCGACATCCGGGCGCGACGCGTAGGCCTGGCGCAAGAGGCGCGCGGCCTCGGCCAGATTGCCAAGCCGGAACTCGACCCAGCCCAGGCTGTCGGTGATGAAGGGGTCGCCCGGCGCGAGCTCGAGCGCGCGCTGGATCAACTGCCGCGCTTCGGGCAGCCGCACGCCGCGTTCCGCCAGCGAGTAGCCCAGCGCGTTGTGCGCATGGGCGTTGTCGGGCTTGACTTCGATCACGCGCCGCAGCAGCTTCTCGGCGTCGTCAAGGCGCGACATCTTCTCGGCCATCATGGCCTGCTCGTACAGCAGGTCGGCATCGTTGGGAAACTGGCGGCTGGCGGCATCGAGCACGCTGTAGGCATCGCCCCAACGCTTGACTTCACGCAGCACGCCGGCCTCGGCCACGAGCTTGGCGCGTGCGTCTTCGGGCTTGCGTTCCGGCGCGCGGCGCACGGCTTCGCGCGCTTCGTCGATGCGGCCCTGGCGTGCCAGCACGGTGGCGCGACGGGCCTGTACTTCGATCGCGCGCTGCGGATCGTCGATCTGCGCCAGCCAGCGCTCGGCCGCGGCGAAGTCACCGCGTTGTTCGGCTGACCGCGACAGCATCAGGCGCGCTTCGATCGCACCTTGGTCGGGTTTGTCGGCTTCGTCGTCGTCCTCGCCGTCATCCGGCTTGGCGCTGGCCACCGGTTCGGCCGCCACCAGGCTCAAGTAGCGTTTGAGCGCGGTGTCGCTCTCGGAGAAGTGGCGCAGCTCCAACTGCAACGCGCCCAGGGTCAACAAGGGCGGGGCAAGCGTGGGCTGTTCGCGTGTCACGACCTCGAGTTGTTTGATGGCGTCGACGTAACGTTGCGACGCCGTGAGTGTGCGTGCATAGGCCAGGCGCACCGCAGGCTCCGGCCGCGAAGTGGCGAGGTAGGTCGTGACCAAGGCCTCGGCCTGCGGCTTGCGTGGCATCAGTTCCAGTGCCAGCGCCGTGACGGCCGGTGCGTTCCCGTCCAGCGACTGGGCTGATCGGGCCTGGGCCAGCGCCTGGTCGGCATCGCCCGCGGCGAGCCAGGCACGGCCGGTGGCCACGTGCACCGGCACGGCCAGGGTCTTGTCGTCGCGGTAGGGTGCCAGCACGTCGTCGAGAAGGTGCGCCGCACGCGTCTTGTCTTCAGCGCGCTGCACCGCGCGAGGCAGGGCGGCGATCAGCGCCGCGCGGTCTTCGACCGCGGTGAGTTGCACCAACGCGCGCAGGGGGCCGGCGGCATCGGCGAGGCGGTTCAGCGCCGCCAGGATCTGCACCTCGGTGCGCGCCGCATCCAGTGACTGCGGGCTGACGTTGCGCCAGGCGCGGGTCGCCGAAAGGGCTTGCTCACCAGCGCGGCTTTGCAAGGCGATGTCGACGGCACGACGAAACAGCTGGTCGTTGCGAGTGCGCCGTGCGGCATCGAGGATGACCTCGAAAGCGGTGCCGGGCTGGCCGCCGCTCAACTCGATTTCGCCGATGAGGATCTGGTACAGCAGCGGCGCGTCGAGGTTCGAATTCGCGACCGGTGTGGCGGTCGCGGCGTCGGCCTCGGCAGTCTGGCCTGCCGCCGATCCGAGCGCGAGCGCCATCAGTGTCGCGATGACAGCCAGGCGCGCGCTTTGAATCGATGGCATCGGTGTGTTCATAGGGTTCAGATTCATTCTCACATAATGGTTCCATGCCCGAACTCCCTGAAGTCGAGGTCACGCGCCGGGGCATCGACGAGCCCTTGCGCGGCGCCCGCATCGCGGCGATGCGATTGGGCAAGCCCTTGCGCTGGCCACTGGGCATCGCCACGCAAGCCTTGGTCGGGGCACGCATCCAACAGGTGTCCAGGCGCGGCAAATACCTCTGGCTGGGCTTGCACGATGACGCTGGCGGCTTGCTGATGCACCTGGGCATGTCGGGCTCGCTGGCCTTGCTGGTCGAGCCCGGGCCGCCGGGTGCGCACGATCACTTCGAGCTGCACACGAGCGCGGGAACCTTGCGGCTGACTGATCCGCGCCGCTTCGGTGCCGTCCTGTGGTCCCCGAGCCTTTCACACGAACCTGCCGCGACGCTGCTTGCGCGCCTGGGCCACGAGCCTTTCGACCCGGCATTGACCGACGCCGTCTTCCACGCGGCACTGCAAGCGCGCAGCGCGGCGATCAAGACGGTGCTGTTGTCGGGCCAGGTCATCGTCGGCGCCGGCAATATCTATGCCTGCGAAGCGTTGTTTGGCGCCGGCATCGACCCCAGGCAGCGTGCCCATCGACTGAGCCGCCCGCGCAGCGCGCGCCTGCTTCGGGCGGTGCGCGAGACACTTGCGCGCGCGCTCGAACTGGGTGGCAGCACCTTGCGCGATTTTCGCGACGTGCACGGCATGGACGGTGCCTTCCAGCACCATGCCGCCGTGTACGACCGCGAAGGCCAGGGCTGTGTGCGTTGCGAAGGGCGCGTGCGCCGCATCGTGCAGGCCCAGCGCTCCACCTACTACTGCCCAAAGTGCCAGCGCCGCTGATGCCGGCGTGCATCGGGGCGCCACACGATCAGCGACAAATGTCGCAATCTCCCGCAGCAGGTGTCAGGGAATGTTTCGTTGGCGGCACGGCGTTGAGGCGCTGCGCTAGCATGGCTCGATTCACATGCAAAGCACCGTTGTCACTGGTCTGGAATCCCTCGCGTTATGGCGCAGCGAGATCGACCACCGCTTGCTCGCCCTGGGCCGTTTCATGCGCGAGCATGAACTCGATGGCGAGGCCGACACCGCGCGGCTGAAGATCCTGCGCGACCGCCTCGCCGCTGAACGCATCATCGTCGCCTTCGTGGCCGAGTTCTCGCGCGGCAAGTCCGAGCTCATCAACGCCATTTTCTTTGCTGATGCCGGCCGGCGCATCCTGCCGGCCACGCCGGGCCGCACCACCATGTGCCCGGTGGAGTTGCATCACGACGAAGGCAGTGCGCCGATGCTGTCGCTGCTGCCCATCGAGACCCGGCTGCAGGGCCTGGCGTTGGTCGAACTGCGTCAGCGCCAGCACCTTTGGCAGCAGGTGCCGCTGGACGCGAACAACCCTGAAGCCCTTGCCCGCGCCTTGCAGGAAGTCACGCGCACGCAGCCGGTGACGGTGGAGAAGGCCGCCGCACTGGGCCTGTGGAGCGAAGAAGACGAACTCGACCGGCCGGCACGCACGCAAGACGGCGCCGTCGAAGTGCCGGCCTGGCGCCATGCCGTCATCAACTACCCGCACCCCTTGCTGCGCCGCGGCCTGGTGGTGATCGACACCCCCGGCCTCAACGCCCTTGGCGCCGAGCCCGAGCTCACGCTGGGCCTGCTGCCCTCGGCGCACGCCACCGTGTTCTTGCTGGCGGCCGACACCGGCGTCACCAAGTCCGACCTGTCGGTCTGGCGCGAACATCTCTCGGGCAGCAGCCTGGAGCGCTTCGTCGTGCTCAACAAGATCGACACGCTGACCGACCCGCTGGCCAGCAAGGCCGACGTGATGGCCCAGATCGACAGCCAGCGCGAAATCACCGCGCGCACGCTGGACATGCCGCTTTCGCGTGTCTACCCGCTCTCGGCACGCGACGCGCTGGCGGCGCGCGTGGCCGGTGATAACGCTGAACTTGAACGCAGTCGGTTGCCGGTGCTGGAGCACGCACTGGCCACCGAGCTGATGCCGCGCCAGCGTGACATGTTGGCCGCAGCTGTGGCCGCTGTCGTGGGCATCCTGCGTCGCTCGGCGCAGCGCCAGCTGGGCGAGCGCCGGCGCCTGGGCGCCGAGCAACTGCTGGAGTTGCGTGGCCTGCGCGGCAAGAGCGGCGGCAAGCTGCGCCTGATGCAGCAGCGCCTGCAGCGCGAGGCGGCCGACTTCGAAAACTGCACCGTGCGCCTCGCGGCCTTGCGCGCGGTGCAGATGCGCCAGCTCAACGCGACGCTGACGCTGCTGTCGAGCGATGCGCTGCGCATCGAAGTCACGGCCATGCAGTCGGCCTTCACGGGCCGGCCGTTGATGCTCGGCGCGGCCAAGGCTTTCGCCACGATGTGTGCTCGCCTGCGCGCGGCCATCGGCCGCGCCGCGGCGCAGGCCGACGAGATGCGCCAGATGCTCGAGGCCAGCGTGCAAAAGCTCAACGCCGACTTCGCCTTCGCCTTCAACGTGCCGCGCCCGCCGTCGCTTGAACGCTTCGTCGAGGAACTCGCGCGCACGGAGCGCGCCTACAGCCAGTACCTGTCGGTGACGCAGGCCTGGCGCCTGGCCGCGCCCACCTTCCGCGAGCAGTTCCGGCGCCTGCTGCTGTCCAAACTGAGGGTCATCTTCGAGAGTGCCGCGGGCGACGTCGAGCTGTGGAGCAAGTCGGTGCTGGCGCCTATGGACCAGCAACTGCGTGAGCGCCGGCAGGCCTTCCAGCGCCGGCGCGAGGCGCTCGATCGCGTCGAAGGCGCGGCTGACGAGCTTGAAAGCCGCATCAGCGAAGTCGAAACGAGCGAGCAGCGCTTTGTCTCCCAGCTGCAGCACTTCGAAGCGCTGGTCGCCGAGACGCTCGATCTCGTCAACGCCGGCGGCGTGCTGCCTGCCGCGGCAGCGACAGAACTTCGCGAAAAGCAGCGGGACGCCGCCTGATGCCGCATCGCGGCGATGCCGTGCCGGCCCTGCCGGCGGGCTTCGCCGGCAAGCTCATCGCCTGGCAAGGCCAGCATGGCCGCCACGGCCTGCCCTGGCAGGGCACGCGCGACCCCTACCGCGTGTGGGTCTCCGAGGTCATGCTGCAGCAGACGCAGGTGGCCACGGTGCTGGCCTACTACGCGCGCTTTCTGGCGCGCTTCCCCGATGTGCGCGCACTGGCTGCGGCGCTACTGGACGATGTGCTTGCGGCGTGGAGCGGCCTGGGCTACTACCGCCGTGCGCGCTACCTGCACCAGGGTGCGTTGGCCGTGGTGGCGCAGCACGGCGGCGTATTCCCGGCCACCAGCATCGAGCTGATGACACTGCCCGGCATCGGCCGTTCGACCGCCGCGGCCATCGCCGCCTTCTGCTTCGACGAGCGCGCCGCCATCCTCGATGGCAACGTCAAACGCGTGTTGACGCGCGTGCTCGGCTTCAGCGATGACCTGGCCGAGGCGCGCCACGAGAAACGGCTGTGGGCCCTGGCCGAAGGCCTGCTGCCGCAGCAAGGCATGGCCCCCTACACGCAAGCGCTGATGGACCTGGGCGCCACGCTGTGCAGCGTGCGCGAACCACGTTGCACCGGCTGCCCGGCGGCCCGGCTTTGCGTGGCGCGGCGCCAAGGCCGCATCCATGACTATCCGAAGAAGACACGGCGACTCAGGCGCGGACACCGCTCCCATAGCCTGTTATGGCTGCGGCGCGGTTCGCGGCTGTGGCTGGTGCAGCGGCCGGCCACAGGCGTCTGGGCCGGGCTGTGGAGCTTTCCGGAATTCGCGTCGACCACGGTGCTGCAGTCGTTCACCGAAGGCTGGCCTGGCCGTGGCGAATGCTTGCCGCCCTTCGAGCACACGCTGACGCATTTCGACTGGGCGCTGGCTCCCTGTCGCTGGACGCTGCCGTCGCGGCTGGCTGCTGCGCGCATGGCGGCGCTGGCCGAGGCACTTGCGGCGCACGGCGGTACCGGTCGCTGGGTCGAGCGCGACGAAGCGCTGCAGCTCGCGCTGCCCGCTCCGATTCGAAAGCTGATCGAAAACGGCTGAAGCGCCTCAGCGCACGATGCGCTGCTCGCGCAGGTAGGCGTCGACCAGCGCCAGCCGCGCCCGCGGGTCCATCAACACCATCAGCCGCTGCTTGGCCTCCAGGCTGATGGGCAGCAGTTCGCACCAGCGGTTGGCGACCCAGCCGGCGTCGTCGAGGCGATACGGCTGGCGCACGCTGACCTGCCCACCGACGCGCATCGAGACGATGGCGCGGCCCAGCGCCTGTACGGCGGGGAACATGGTGGCGTCGGGCGTCAACGCCGCGTCGTCGTCGAGGATGCGTGCCTGGCAGCTCCATCGCCCGGCATCGTCGCGCTCGGCTTGGCCGTCGATGCGGACGCGGTGCCGCGCCAGGCATGACACGCGCAGCCCGTGTTCATGGGCCGCCAGCGTTTCCACGCGCGCCACGACACCGACCTCGGCCGGCCTGTGCGCGCCGTCCGCCATGGTTTGCAGCCAGCTGACGCCGAACACGCCGTTGTCGTCGTGGCAGCGCTGCAGCAGCGCCATCGCTGGCGCAGCAGTGACAGTGATGTGCAGCAGACCGGCGGGAAACATCACCGCGCGCAGCGGCAGCAGCGGCAGCGTGCGCGACACCGCGCGTCAGCTCCTTGAATCCAGCTCGCGATGCCGGATCAGCGTGGTCTGGCGCCCCTCGAAACGCCGCGCCAGCATCTCGGCGATGTACACCGAACGATGCTGGCCGCCGGTGCAGCCGATGGCCACCGTGAGGTAGCTGCGCTGGTCGTCGTCGAACGAAGGCAGCCAGTGCGACAGGAAGGCCTCGATCTGTTGCAGCATCGTGCCGACCTCGGGCTGGCGCTCGAGATAGGCCGCCACGGGTGCGTCGCGCCCGGACATCGGCCGCAGCTCGCGGATGTAGTAGGGGTTGGGCAGGATGCGCACGTCGAACACGAAGTCGGCGTCCAGCGGCACGCCGTTTTTGTAGGCGAAGGACTCGAACACCAGCGTGAGCGACGCCTCACGCGCGCCGACCATGGTGCGCAGCCAGCCGCGCAAAAGGCTGGGCCGCAGCTGGCTCGTGTCGATGACGGTGGAGACTTCGCGCAGGTCGGCCAGCAGTTGGCGTTCGAGCTCAATGGCTTCGATCAAGGCGCGCGAGGTGTCGCTGCCGGTGGGTATCGATGTCAGAGGATGCGGCCGGCGCGTTTCCGAAAAGCGCCGCACCAGCGCGTCGGTGCTGGCGTCGAGGAAGATCGAGCGCACGCGCATGCCTTCGCGCTTGAGCTCATCGATCAAAGGCAGCAGGTGCGGCAGCGAGCCGGCTGTGCGTACATCCACCGCCGCGGCCACGCGGTGCGTGAAGCGCTGATGTTCGAGGCGGATGAAGTCGCGCAACAACTCAGGCGGCAGGTTGTCGACGCAGAAGAAGCCGGCGTCTTCGAGCGCGTGCAAAGCCACCGATTTGCCCGAGCCCGAGA
>JANLYV010000106.1:0-3913 GCA_031365825.1 Rubrivivax sp.
AAAGACTTCTTCCATACATTTGCTCTCAGGGGGCGAGAAGGCGCTGACCGCGATCGCGCTGGTGTTTTCTTTATTTAAGCTGAACCCGGCGCCGTTTTGCCTGCTCGACGAAGTGGACGCGCCGCTGGACGACGCCAACACCGAGCGTTACTGCAAGCTCGTGGTTGAGATGAGCGCGGGCACGCAGTTCCTCTTCATCAGCCACAACAAGATTGCGATGGAGATGGCCGAGCAGCTCATCGGCGTGACGATGCAGGAGCAGGGCGTGTCGCGCGTCGTGGCGGTGGACATGTCGGCCGCCGTCAGCCTGGCCGAGGCCGCATGAGCGCGCATGGCCGCTCCAAAGCGCTCATCCCGGAGCGCGTAGCGCGGAGGGTAGTCCAGTGACCCCGCAGGCTCTGCCGAGGGCGAATCCCCGCTTGGCGGGGCAGGCCGCAGGCCTTGGGGTGCCCACGTGACGCTGACCACCGCGCTGGCCATCCTCGGCGCCGTGGTGCTGATGGCGGTGCTGTTGCACGGCTGGTGGAGTACGCGCCGCGCCTCACCGCGGCCGGCCGAATCGCCCGCGAGCAACGACGGTTCGCGCCTCGAGCCCGGCTTCGAAAATGCCACCGGCGCCTTGCCCGCCGAGCCGCGGCCCCTGAAGCGTGCCGCGCCCGTGGATGCGCTGATCGATGCCATCGCGACGTTGGCCTTGGACGCACCCATCAGCGGCGAGTTCGTGCTGGCCAATCTGCCGCCGACGCGCCGCGCCGGCAGCAAGCCGCTCTTCATCGAAGGGCTGGACGCCGACACCGGCGAGTGGGCGACGCCCGCGGCGGGCCGCAAGTACAGCGAGCTGCAAGCCGCGGTGCAACTTGCCAACCGCGCCGGCGCTTTGAACGAGATTGAGTACTCGGAGTTCGTGCAGAAGGTGCAGGCCTTCGCCGACGCCGTCGGCGCCAGCCCCGATTTCCCCGACATGCTCGAAGTCGTGGCCCGTGCGCGCGAGCTCGACGCGCTCACCAGCCCGCTCGATGCGCAGTTGAGCCTGACGCTGCGCTCCAATTCCGTCGCCTGGTCGGCTGGCTACATCCAGCAGGTGGCCTCGCGCCATGGCTTCGTTGTCGGTGTGCTGCCGGGGCGGCTGGTGGTGCCGGCGCAAGAAGAAGGCGCGCCGCCGCTGCTGGTGCTGAGTTTCGACGCGCAGGCCGCGCTGGCCGAAGACCCGCAGCAGGCGCCGGTGCGCGAATGCCTGCTCATGCTGGACGTGCCGCAGATCGAAGAGCGGCTCGAGCCATTCCCGGCCTGGCACAGCGAGGCCACGGCGCTGGCCGACGACATGGATGCGTTGCTGGTCGACGATCAGGGCCAGACCATCACGCTGCATGCCTTCGCGGCCATCGGCGGCGAGTTGCAGGGGCTGTACCGGCGGCTCGAAGCACTTGACCTGGCGGCAGGCAGCAGCGCGGCCCGACGCTTGTTCAGTTAGTCAGCGCGCCGTTCACGACGCGCTTCACGTCGCGCATCAGCACGAACTCTTCGGCGGCCGTGGGATGCACGGCCATCGTGCGGTCGAAGTGTGCTTTGGTCGCGCCGGCGGTGAGTGCCACGGCCAGGCTTTGCACGATCTCGGGCGCATCGGCGCCGATCATGTGCACGGCCAGCACGCGGTCGCTGTGTGCGTCCACCAGCAGTTTCATGCGCGTGCGCTCCTGGCCGCCGATGAAGGCTTGTTTCATCGGCCTGAATTCAGACTCGAACACTCTCAGCGCGCGGCCCGCGGCCATGAGTTCTTCTTCAGTCGGGCCGACGCTGGCGATGGGCGGCAGCATGAAGACGGCACTGGCCACGAGCGACAAGTCCGGCACAGGCGAGCTCGTGCCGAACAGGCGGTCGGCCAGCGCGCGGCCTTCAGCGATGGCCACCGGTGTGAGGTTCTTGCGGTGGGTGACGTCGCCGATGGCGTAGACGCCGGCGGCAGCGGTGTTCATCGCGCCGTCGACCGGCACGGCAAACAACGCATCCACGGTGATGCCCACCGCCTCCAGGCCAAGGCCCGCCGTGTTCGGGCGGCGGCCGGTGGCGTTGAGCACCCAGGGAAATTCAAGCACGCGCTCTTCGCCGAATTGCAGCAGCAAGCCATCACCAACGCGACCGATGGCACTCGGCGCATTGCCCGGATGCAGCACGACACCTGCTGCCTGCAAGGCCGCGGCACACGCAGTACGCAACATCTCGTCGAAGCCCCGCAGCGGCAGGCGGTCGCGATAGAACAGCGCCACACGTGTGCCCAGTCGCGCGAGCATGCTGGCGAATTCGACGGCGATGTAGCCGCCGCCAATCACCGCCGCTTCGGCCGGCAGGTCCTGCAGGTCGAGCAAGTCGTCGCTCGTGGCGCAGGCGGCTATGCCGGGGATGCTGTCGACGATGGGCGATGCTCCCGTGGCGATCAGGATGTGTTGCGCGCTGAAGGCCTGCTCGCCGACAAGCACGCGGCCCGGGCCATCGAAACGCGCCTTGCCTTCGAGCAAGGTGACGCCGCTGCCGGCCAGCATCTGGCGGTAGATGCCCTCAAGCCGCGTGATCTCGGCGGCCTTGGCAGCAGCCCAGCGCGGCATCGAGAAGCGCGGTGCGCTGATCTCCCATCCGTAACCTCGCGCTTCAGCGAAACCATCACCGAACTGCGCCGCGTACATCAACAGCTTCTTCGGCACACAACCGCGCAGCACACAAGTGCCACCCACACGCCGACCTTCGACGATGGCCACACGCGCGCCATGCAGTGCGGCACGGCGCGAGGCGGCGACGCCGCCCGAGCCGGCGCCGAGCACGATGAGGTCGAATGTCGAAGGCGTGTGGCTGCTCATGGGGTCAACTCCTGTGCCACACAATGTCGCACATGCCGACCCGAGTTGACATCGAACGCGCCGCCCGTTTGCGCGAGTTGCTGCACCACCACGCGCACCGTTATTACGTGCTCGACGACCCCGAGGTGCCAGACGCCGAGTACGACCGGCTCTTCACGGAGTTGCAGGCCTTGGAAGCCGCGCACCCGGAATTGCTGACGCCGGATTCCCCAACGCAGCGGGTCATTGGCCGCGTGCTGGATGGTTTCACGCCGGTGCGCCACCGCGTGGCGATGCTCAGCATCCGCACCGAAACCGACACCACGGCACAAGGCGCGTTGGCCTTCGATGCGCGTGTACGGCGCGAGCTCGAGCTCGGCGACGTTGCCGCGCCGGTGGCGTACGCGGCTGAGCTCAAGTTCGACGGCCTGGCGATCAACTTGCGCTATGAGGCCGGCGTGCTGGTGCAGGCCGCGACGCGTGGCGACGGCGAGACTGGCGAAGACGTGACGCAGAACATCCGCACCATCGGGCAGATTCCGTTGAAGCTGCACGGCAATGTGCCAACCGTGCTGGAAGTGCGCGGCGAGGTCTACATGCGGCGCGACCAGTTCGAAGCGCTGAATGAACGCCAGCGCGAACGTGGCGCCAAGACTTTCGTCAACCCACGCAATGCCGCGGCCGGCGCCGTGCGCTAGCTCGACCCGGCCATGGCGGCGCAGCGACCCCTGAGCTTCTTCGCCTACGGCCTGGGCGAAGCCGCGGGCTGGAGCGCACCGGATACGCACAGTGCCACGCTCGACGCATTGGCAAGCATGGGTGTGCCGGTGTGCAGCGACCGCGCCGTGGTGCAGGGTGCACCAGGGCTGGTCGACTTCCATGCGGCGATGGGCCTCAAGCGCGACGCCTTGCCGTTCGACATTGACGGCGTCGTCTACAAGGTCGACCGCATCGATCTGCAGAAGCGCCTGGGTTTCGTCACCCGAGAGCCGCGCTGGGCGGTGGCGCACAAGTACCCGGCGCAGGAGCAGCAGACGATGCTGAACGGCATCGAGATCCAGGTCGGCCGCACCGGCAAGCTCACG
>JANLYV010000114.1:0-11554 GCA_031365825.1 Rubrivivax sp.
GTCAAGGCGCGCGAAGCGGGCTTGTGGAACCTCTTCCTGCCCGAGGCCGAACACGGCCCCGGCCTCACCAACCTCGAATACGCGCCGCTCTGCGAGATCATGGGCCGCCGCTACTGGTGCGCCGAGATCTTCAACAGCTCCGCGCCCGACACCGGCAACATGGAGGTGCTCGCGCGCTACGGCACGAAGGCGCAGCAGGAGCGCTGGCTCACGCCGCTGCTCGCCGGCGAGATCCGTTCGTCGTTCGCGATGACCGAGCCCGACGTCGCCTCGTCGGACGCGACCAACATCCAGTCGCGCATCGAACGCTCGGGCAACGACTACATCATCAACGGCCGCAAGTGGTGGAGTTCGGGCGCGGGCGACCCGCGCTGCGCGATCCTGATCGTGATGGGCAAGACCGACCCCGACGCGCCGCGCCACAGCCAGCAGTCGATGGTGCTGGTGCCGATGAACACACCCGGCGTGAAGGTGCTGCGCCCGCTCACCGTGTTCGGCCGCGACGACGCGCCACACGGCCACATGGAAGTCGACCTGGTCAACGTGCGCGTTCCCGCCAGCAACATCCTGCTCGGTGAAGGCCGCGGCTTCGAGATCGCCCAGGGCCGGCTCGGGCCGGGGCGCATTCACCACTGCATGCGCGCCATCGGCATGGCCGAGCGTGCGCTGCAGATGATGTGTGAGCGACTCGACAGCCGTGTCGCTTTCGGCAAGGAAATCTCGCGCCAGGGCGTCTGGCATGAACGCATCGCCGATGCCCGCTGCCGCATCGACATGGCACGCCTGCTCACGCTCAAGGCCGCGTACATGATGGACGTGGCCGGCAACAAGACGGCCAAGGCCGAGATCGCCATGATCAAGGTGGTGGCGCCCAACGTCGCCTGCGACATCATCGACATGGCGATCCAGGCGCATGGCGGCGGCGGTGTCTCCGACGACTTCGTGCTCGCGGGCTTCTACGCCCACGCGCGCACGCTGCGTCTGGCCGACGGCCCCGACGAGGTGCACCGCGCCGCCATCGCCAAACTCGAACTCGGGCGCCAGCGCGCGGCGCGCACGGGGATGCCGACGGCCGAAGTCGACATGCCGGTGGCGCGCGGTTCCTGAAGCCAGCCATTGAACGCCTAACAACGGAAGTGAACGCATGAAAGCAGTGCTGTGCAAGGCCTGGGGCCCGCCCGAGAGCCTGGTGGTGGAAGAGTTGCCGACGCCCGTGCCCAAGGCCGGCGAGGTGCTGCTCGACATCAAGGCAGCGTCGGTGAACTACCCCGACGTGTTGATGATCCAGAAGAAGTACCAGGTGCAGCCCGAGCTGCCCTTCACGCCGGGCAGTGAAGTGGCGGCGGTGGTGAACGCGGTGGGCGAAGGCGTCGCCAACGTCAAACCCGGCGACCGGGTCATTGCGTTTGTCGGCCTCGGCGGTTTTGCCGAGCAGGTGGTGGCGCAGGCGGCGGGCCTGGTGCCCATCCCGCCGGGTGTGAGCGACGAGGTCGCGGCTTCGTTCACGCTGGTCTACGGCACCTCGTACCACGCGGTGGTGGACCGGGGTGAACTCAAGGCCGGGCAGACCATGCTCGTGCTCGGCGCCGCAGGGGGCGTGGGCTTGGCGGCGGTGGAGATCGGCAAGGCGCTGGGCGCACGCGTCATCGCCGCGGCCTCCACCGACGAGAAACTCGCGGTGTGCAAGGCGCATGGCGCCGACGTGCTCATCAACTACGCCGCGCAAGACCTGCGCGCGGCGATCAAGGAAGCCACGGGCGGTGCCGGCCCCGATGTGATCTACGACCCGGTAGGTGGCGTCTACGCCGAGCCGGCGTTCCGTTCCATCGCCTGGCGCGGGCGCTACCTGGTGGTGGGGTTTGCCAACGGCGAAATCCCCAAGCTGCCGTGGAACCTGGCGCTGCTCAAAGGTGCCAGCATCGTCGGCGTGTTCTGGGGCGACTTCGCACGGCGTGAACCCAAGGCCAACGTCGCCGGCATGATGACCATGGCGCAGTGGATGGCCGAAGGCAAGATCCGGCCGCTGGTCAGCGCACGTTACTCGTTGGCCGGCACGGTGGATGCGCTCAAAGCCTTGGCGGCGCGGCAGGTCACGGGCAAGGTCGTCATCGTGCCTTCGATGAAATGACCACGCGATGATCGACCTCTACTACTGGCCCACGCCCAATGGCTGGAAGATTTCGCTGATGCTCGAGGAGTGCGGCCTGCCGTACGCCTTGAAGCCGGTGAACATCGGCAAAGGCGAGCAGTTCGCGCCTGAATTCCTGGCCTTCAGCCCGAACAACCGCATGCCGGCTATTCAAGACCACGCACCCGCCGATGGCGGTGCGCCGGTGACCGTGTTCGAAAGCGGCGCCATCCTCATCTACCTGGCCGAGAAGACCGGTCGCTTCCTGCCCCACAGTCTGCGTGAGCGCAAGGCCGTGCTCGAATGGCTGATGTGGCAGATGGGCGGCCTGGGGCCCATGGCCGGGCAGAACGGGCACTTCCTGCTTTATGCGCCGGAGAAGATTCCCTACGCTGTGGAGCGCTACGGCAAGGAAGTCAACCGCCTCTACGGCGTGCTCGATGGCCAGCTGCAACGCACCGGCGGATTTGTGGCCGGCACCGAGTATTCGATCGCCGACATGGCCATCTTCCCGTGGGTCCGCACCTACAAGGCACAGCAGGTGCCGCTGCAAGACTTCCCGCACGTGCAGGCTTGGTTCGACCGCATCCTGGCGCGGCCGGCGACGACGCCGGCGCTGGACCTGGGCAAGGAGCTGCGCGCCCCGGCACTCACCGAGGAAGCGCGCAAGGCGCTGTTCGGCCAGACCGCGCAAAGCGTGAAGAGCGGGGCGCACAAGCTCGGTTGAAGTCCGGCTGAGCGCTCTCGCGCCGGGCCTCTTGAAAAGTTTTTCGGGGTCCCTATTTTCTGCCGCGAGCCGGCGGAAAGACCTGTCTCCTGCCGGTGCTTTCAACCACTGTTCCGGAGGCTTTGCCATGTTTGAAACCATGCTGAACTACCCCAACAGTCTGTTTGGTCAGTTCGAGCGCATGCGCCGCGATCTCGACGAGATCTTCGGCGCGCCCGCGCTGGCCAGCAGCATCCGCTCGGTATCGCCGGGCACCTTGCCTGCGATCAACGTCGGGCACACCACCACCAGCGTCGAGGTCTACGCCTTTGCGCCGGGCCTGGACCCGGCCAAGACCGAGATCACGCTCGACCGCGGCGTGCTGCGCATCACGGGCGAGCGCCGCGACCTGCAAGCCGGCGAAGGCAAGGCCCAGGTCTACACGCGAGAGCGCAGCACGGGCGCGTTCACCCGCACGGTCGCCTTGTCAGACGACGTCGACCCCGACCGCGTGAAGGCCAGCTACCGCGACGGTGTGCTGCAGGTGAGCATCGCCCGGCGCGAATCGGCGCAACCCAAACGCATCACCGTGCAATGACATCCACCTCTTCGTCAGGAGCATCCTCATGAGTGCCAACACACAAGTCACCACCACCGCGGCCGACCAGGAAAACCAACGCGCCGTGCTGCCCGCGGTCGACGTGTTCGAAGACGAGACCGGCATCACGCTGCTGGCCGACATGCCCGGCGTACCCAGGGACAAGCTGGAGCTGAAGGTCGACGGCGACGCCTTGCTGATCGAAGGCAGCGTGCAGTCGGCCACGCCCGAGGGGCTGGAAGCGGTGTACGCCGAGGTGCGCGTGCCGCGCTACCGGCGCAGCTTCTCGCTCAGCCGCGAGCTCGATACGACGCGCATAGCCGCCAACCTGAAGGACGGTGTGCTGAGCCTGCGCATTCCGAAGAAGGCGCATGCGCAGCCGAGGCGCATCGAGGTGGCAGCGCCGTGACAAGCGCGCCGTCGGTGCTGCGAGGTCGGCGCGGGGTCAGCTGTCGGCGGTGAAGCCGATGCGCTTCACCAGCGGCGCCCAGCGCTCGGCCTCGGCGCGCTGGCTGCGTGCCATCTCTTCGGGCGTCGAACCCTGCGCCAAAAGCCCCACCAGCGCCAGGCCGTCGGCCATGGCCTTGTCCTTCAAGGCCTGGTTGATGGCCGCGTTGGCGGCGTTCACTGCGGCCGCAGGTGTGCGCGCCGGCGCGTAGAAGCCGAACCATTCCTCGATGGTGAGTTCGCCGAAGCCTTGCTCGGCGAAGGTGGCCACGTCGCTGGCGAAGGGCAGCCGTGCGCGGCCTGAAGTCGCCAGCAGGCGCAGCTTGCCGGCGCGGTGGTTGGTGAGGAAGTCGCCGGCCGGGGTGAACATGGCCGCGATCTGCCCGCCCACGACGTCGGTGACACCGGGCACCGAGCCGCGGTAAGGCACGTGCTTGAGATCGATGTTGCTGTTCAGACCCAGGAGCGCGCCAAGGAAATGCGGCGTCGAGCCGGCGCCGGGCGAGCCGAAGTTGGCCAGTGCCGGGTTGGCCTTGGCCCAGGCCACGAACTCACGCACATTCGTGACGTTGGCCGGCACCACCGGCCCCACCGCCAGGCCGTGGTGCATCACCGCGGCGATGGACACCGGCACGAAGTCGACCACCGGGTCGTAGCTAAGTTTTTTGTAGACATGCGGATAGATCGCGGTGCATGAAAACGGCGACATGCACAGCACCGAGCCGTCGGCCGGCGCGGTCTTCAGCGCTTCCAGCGCGATGCGGCCACCGGCACCGGGCCGGTTCTCGACGATGCCGGCGTTCTTGGCGTAGGGCGTGCCGCCCATACGGTCGGCGACACGGCGCGCGGCGATGTCGCCGGCACTACCTGCGGGGAAGCCGTAGAGAACCTTGGGCTGATCAAAAGCCTGCGCGCGCGCGGCCAGGGGCAGCGTGGCGGCAGCGCCGGCCAGCAACAGTTCACGTCGGTTCATGCTCATGGGGGTGTCTCCGGTGTGGGGTGGGTTCGTGCGGGCCTTGGTTCCGCATCAGGCCTTGCTGACCTTGTGCGCGCGTTTTTCGAGGAAGGCACGGATGCGCTCTTTCGCTGCGTCGTCGCCCTGGGCGATGGACGAGATCAGCGACTCCATGAACAGGCCGTCGCTGGCCGAAAGGTCGGCAATGCGTGGCAGGGCCTGCGTGATGGCGTAGTTCGACAGCGGCGCATTGCCGGCAATCTTCTGCGCCAGCGCAATGGCCTTGGCCAGGCCTTCGCCCGGGCCGACGAGGTAGTTCGACAGTGCGATGGTCTGGCCTTCATCGGCATCGAACACACGCCCGGTGAGCATCATGTCGGTCATGCGCGACACGCCGATCAGGCGCGAGATGCGTACCGAGCCACCGCCGCCGACGAAGATGCCGCGAGTGCCTTCGGGCAGGCCATAGAAAGCGCTGGACTCGGCCACGCGCAGATGCGCCGACGCTGCCAGTTCCAGCCCGCCACCGACCACCGCGCCGTGCAGCACGGCCACCACCGGCACCGGGCCGAACTGCACCGCGTCGAAGGCCGCATGCCAGGCGCGCGAATGCTGCATGCCTTCGCTGATGTTGCGCTCGCTCACCTCGGACAGGTCCAGGCCGGCGCAGAAGTGTTCGCCCTCGCCGCTGATGATCGCAGCACGTGTCTCGCGCGGCAGGTTGACGAAGGTCGTGTGCAACTGCGCCAGCAGCTCGTCGCTGACCGAATTGCGCTTGGCCGGCCGGTTCAGCCGTATGTGCACGACGGCGCTGCTGGTTTCGATGCGCAGCAGGTTCAACTGGGCCAGCAGGCCGGTGACAGGCTCGAAAGATGGGTTCATGGGGTTTGGGCGGGAAGGATGGTGCCGGCAGCGCCGGCGTGAAGGGCCTGCACCTCGGCGGCGCGGCGGCGCAGCACGGCGCCTTGGTTGAGGTAGCCCTTGTCGGTGATCTCGCCGGCGTCCACGCTCGGCGCTTCTTGCAACAGCCAGGCGCGTGCCGGCGTCATCGACGAGCCGCCGCCCTCGCCGCGCATGGCCGCCAGGCCGGCGGCGATGTGCTGCGCGCAGACCTCGGGCGCGAGTGCCGCCGCGGCGGCCGAGGGGAAGACCAGCAGGCCGATCTCGTCGCGGTCATGGCCGGTGACCACCACGTCCTGCGCCCAGGGTGCTAACGCCGATATGACGCGCACTCGCAACGTGCCGACCGAGACCCAGGTGCCGCTGGTGAGCTTGAAGTCTTCGGCGACGCGGCCGTTGAAGACCACGCCGCATTCGGGGCGGGCTTCGTCGGCCAGGAAACCGGCGTCGCCGATGCGGTAGTAGCCGTCGTCGTCGAAGGCCTGCGCGCTGAGCTCAGGCGCATTGCGGTAGCCCGGGAACACGCTCACGCCGCGCACGCGCATCTCCAGCTTGCCGCCGTTGGGGATGAACTTCAGCTCCATGCCCGGCAGTGGCAGGCCGATGACGCCGGCACGGTCGAGCTGCCAATGCGCGCTGGTGATGGCCGGCGAGGTCTCGGTCGAACCCCACGACGTGGTCAGCCACACCGGGCTGCCGCGCGTGCGAACGGCCAGCGCCTGCAGCCGCTCCCAGGTGGCCTGGGGTAGGGCGGCGCCGGCGTAGAACACGGCGCGCAAGCGCGAGAAGTAGGCCGCGGCGAGTGCCGAGTCGGCTTCAAGGATGGGCAGCAGCAGGTCCAGCCCGCGCGGCACGTTGAAGTAGAGGGTGGGCCGTACCTCGGCCAGGTTGCGCGCCGACTTTTCGATCAGGCCCGGCGCCGGCCGGCCTTCGTCGATGACCAGTTCACCGCCGTTGCGCAGCACCAGGTTCAGGTTGTGGTTGCCGCCGAAGGTGTGGCTCCAAGGCAGCCAGTCGCAGATGACGGGCTTCTCATGCTCGAGAAAGCGCCAGGCCTGCGCCACCATCTGCTGGTTGGCGCAGAGCATGCGGTGCGTGTTGATTACCACCTTGGGCTGGCCGGTCGAGCCCGAGGTCAGCAGGTACTTGGCGTGAGTCTCGGGGGTGATGGCATGAAAGGCCGCCATCACCGCCGGCGTTTCGTCGGTCTGCGCCAGGCTTGCGAAAGGGCGTGCACCGGGGTGTGCGTCGGCGCCATCGCTGAAGACCACCACCCCATCGTCGCCGAGCCCGCTCGCCGCCACGGCCGCGCCGTACACCGCGGCGCTTGAGGCGTACACCAGCCCCGGCCGCAAGGCGCCGAGGATGCCGTGGATCTTCTGGTGGTCTTTGCTCAGCCGGCTGTAGGCGCTGGAGACGGTGCACACCGCGCGGCCGATGTGCATGCCGGCCAGCAGCAGCAGCAACTGGTCGAGCGAGTTGTCGGACAGCGCCACGATGGGTGCCTCGGGCGGCAGCTTCAGCTCGAGCAGGCCCTGCGCGATGCGGCCGACCTGCTCGCGCGTCTGCTGCCAGTTCAGCCGGCGCCAGCTGCCATCGCTGGCACGCTCGGCGAAGGCCGCGGCCGTTGGCGTGTGTTGCGCCCAGTGTTCCAACCACTCGCCGATGCAGCGCGCCACCGGCCCCAACGCTTCGGGTGAACGCAGCACGAAGCCGCCACCGGGCAGCACTTCGCGCAGCACCTGGGGCGGCGCCAGCAGCGTGGGGTCATCGAACATCGAAGGACGGGTCACGGCAGTCGGTGGTGGTTCAGAACATACAGATATGTATGTAGGTATTGGCTGGATTTTGAGGCCGAAGTCACCAATGCAGTCTCAGTGAAAACCAGCATGAGCATACAGAAGTGTATGGCATCATGGCCACATGCCCGAGAAACGGACCGTCAGCCGCCCCGCACGCCGCCGCCGCGCGCCGGCCCTGGCCGCGCGCGGCCCGCTCACGCCCGAAAGCTGGATCGACGCGGCCACCGAGGTGCTCGTCGACCACGGCATCGACAGCGTGCGCGTGGATGTGCTGGCCACGCGCCTGGCCGTCACACGCGGCAGCTTCTACCACCACTTTCGCGACCGCGAAGATCTGCTGCGCCGTGTGCTGCAAGCCTGGCGCGAAGCCACCACCGAGCAACTCACGCGTCGGCTGGAAACGGCCGGCGCCGACGCCGTGGCGCAACTGCGCGATGTGATCTCGCTGCCATTTCGTGGCCGCTCCGCGGCGCGTGCAGCGCGCATCGAACTCGCCATCCGCGCCTGGGCACGGCGCGACGCGATGGTGCGGCAGGTGGTGGACGAAGGCGATGCGCGCCGCATCGGCTACATCGCGCAGATCTTCTCGGCGCTGGGCTTCGCCATCCATGAAGCGCGGGGGCGGGCGTTCCTGCTTTATAGCTACGTCGTGGCCGAATCACAGATGGCCAACCAAGGCCCGCCTGCAGCGCGGCGTGCGCTGGCGGAGCGCCTGCTGCTGACGACGCTGGGGTAGGCGAGGCAGCGCGCAGCGCAGCACAATCGGCGCATGTCCGACGCCAACCAGATCACCGTGCCGCCGTCGTTCATCGCGCTCTTCGTCGAGCCCGGCCGCAGCAAGCCCAGCGCGACGCGCGAAGAGATGGCGGCGCGCCACGAGTTCTGCGAAGACCTGGCCTCGATGCTGACCGAACACGCCAGCGCCAGACTGTGGGAGCTGGGCATCAGCGAGGCCGATGTCTTGGAGCGTGTGCACCGCGGCCTGGTCAGTGGCGATACGGTGTTATCGACTTTCGAAGCACGCTGGGTGATGTGCCGCCTGGCCGAGTTGCTGGGCTGGGATGCCGGAGAGTTTGCCGACGGCATGTCGCGCAACGCCTGAGGGCTCGGCGGTCCTGGCAAGACTCGGCCGCGAGCGTTGCCGCGGACCGAACGCCGCCGACAAATCGGCTGAACCCGCGAGCCCCGCATCTACCGCAAACTCCCGGCCATGAATGCATCGACCACTCCCCTGGCCGCAGCCGGCCGGCTGCCCACGTACTTCATCTCTCACGGAGGCGGCCCTTGGCCGTGGATGGAGGAGATGCGCGCGCCGATGGCGGTGCTGGCGGCTTCGCTGCAACACATCACGCGCGAGATCGCTTGGGTGCCCAAGGCCGTGCTCTGTGTTTCCGGACATTGGGAGGCACCGTGCTTCACGGCCATGGGTGCATCGCGGCCGGCCATGGTCTACGACTACGGTGGCTTCCCGCCGCATACTTACCAGGTGCAGTACGCGGCACCGGGCGCGCCGGCACTGGCTGAACGCATCCAGTCGCTGCTGCAAGACGCAGGCATCGAAGCGGCCATCGACACCACGCGCGGCTACGACCACGGCACCTTCGCGCCGCTGGTGGTGATGTACCCCGAGGCGCAGGTGCCGCTGCTGCAGCTGTCGCTGAAGACGCCGTTCGATCCGGCCGAACATCTGGCCGTGGGCCGCGCGCTCAGACCCTTGCGCGATGAAGGTGTGTTGATCCTGGGCAGTGGCTTGAGTTTTCACAACCTGCGCTTGCGTGGCCCGGCAGCCTTGGCGCCATCGAAGGCCTTCGACGACTGGCTGCGCGAGACGCTGGAGGCGAATGCGCCGGCCGCGCGCAGCGCGCGCCTGGTCGACTGGGAGCATGCGCCCGCCGCGCGTACCGCCCATCCGCGCGAAGACCACCTGTTGCCGCTGATGGTGGCCGTGGGTGCGGCCGAGGATGAAACCGCCACCACGGTCTATCACGAGACCAGCGCGATGCTCGGCTGGACGATGTCGAGCTGGCGCTTCGGCGCCTTGCCTGGGCCGGCCTGAGCCAGTTCAGGCTGCTGCGGCTTCGAGCTGCCGTTTGTGGGCTTCGCGGCGCAGCCCGTGGTTCGCGCGGTAGCGCTCGCCGCGGTGGTGCGCGTCCAGCGCGTCGAGCATGCGCACCACGCCCTGCGCGCTCCAATCGGCGAGCCACTCGAAAGGCCCCTTCGGATAGTTCACGCCGAGCTTCATTGCGGCGTCGGCGCCTTCGGCACTGCACACGCCTTGCGCGACGGCGTCGGCGGCTTCGTTGATGAGCATGGCCAGCGTGCGCGCGACGACGAGGCCGGGCAGGTCGACGAGTGGCACAGGCGCAAAACCCAGCGCGGCCAGCCAGGCCGGCGCTTGCGTTTGCCATGCCTGGCTCGCGCCTTCGGCGACGCCATAGGCCAAGGCGTGTGGTGCGGCGCCATCCTGCGGCTCGAAGCGGTCGAACACGGCGACGTTGGCGTGGCCTGTGAGGACGGCCAACTCGCTCGCCGTGCGGCCATCGGTGAGCCTGAGCATCGCGCCGTCGATGGCCAGGCCCGTCCACGGGCTCGCGCTGCTGCGCTCGGCCTTGGCCTGCGGCAAGCGCGATGCCGCAACGAACAGCCAGTCGGCGATGGCGCCTTCGCCGTGCACGTACAGCTTCTGTGGTGGCACGACTGCGGCGACCGATGGCACGGCGACTGAAGGCGCACCCGCCGGATAGCGATAGAAGCCCTGGCCGCTCTTGCGCCCGAGCAAGCCGCCGTCGACCATCTCACGTTGCACCAGCGAGGGCATGTAACGCTTGTCGAAGAAGTTGGCCTCGAAGACCGAGTTCGTGACGGCGAAGTTGGTGTCGTGCCCGATCAGGTCCATCAACTCGCACGGGCCCATGCGAAAGCCTGCGGCCTTCAGGCAGGCGTCGAGAACCTGTGGCGTGGCGGCCTGCTCGTGCAGCAGCGCCAGGGTCTCGGCGTAGTAAGGCCTGGCAATGCGGTTGACGATGAAGCCCGGCGTGCTCTTGGCGTGCACCGGCGCCTTGCCCCAGGACTTGCTCAGCGTGAAGATGGCCTCGGCCACGGCCGGCGTGGTCTGCAAGCCGCTGACCACTTCGACCAGCTTCATCAGCGGCACGGGGTTGAAGAAGTGCATGCCGACCAGGCGGGCCGGATGCTTGAGGCCGTTGGCGATGGCGGTGACGCTGATCGACGACGTGTTGGTGGCCAGCACGGCATCTTCGGCCAGCAGGCTTTCGAGTTGCTGGAACAGGCTGCGCTTGGCGTCGAGGTTCTCGACGATGGCTTCGACCACCAGATGCGCCGACGCGGCTGCCTGCAGCGACGACACCGCTTCGATGCGTGCAAGCGCGGCCTGCGCCTGCTCTGCGCTCAACCTGCCCTTGACCACCAGGCCGTCGAGCGTGGCGGTCAGCTTCGCCTTGGCGTTAGCAGCGGCACCCTCGCGCAGGTCGAACAGGAATACCTGGTGGCCGGCCTGCGCCGCCACCTGCGCGATGCCCGCGCCCATGATGCCGGCGCCCACCACCAGCACCGGTGCGTTGTGAAGATCGAGTGTCATCGTTCGTGTTCGCAGCGGGTGCGACTCAGTAGGTTTCGAGATGCAGCCGGCCGTCGCGCCTGAGTGCGGCGCCGAGCTCGTCCCAGTTCAGCCCGGCCTGTTTGGCGATGTCCTGCAGCGCCAGCACCACGCCTTCTTCCATGCTCTTCAGGCCGCACACGTAGAAGTAGCTGTGCGGGTCGCCGAGCAACTGGCCGACGTCGGCGGCACGTTCGCGCATCGCGTCCTGCACATACTTCTTGGGCTGGCCGGCGGCGCGGCTGAACGCGAAGTTGATGTCGATGAAGTCCTTGGGCAGGCTCTGCAAGGGCCCGAAGTAGGGCAGCTCCTCGCGGCTGCGGGCGCCGAAGAAGAGCATCAGCTTGCCGCCCTCGAACTTGCCCGAGGCGCGCAGCCGGCGGCGCCACTCGGTCATCGCGC
>JANLYV010000080.1:0-3102 GCA_031365825.1 Rubrivivax sp.
CGCCGCTGTCGAGATCGTCGACTACCACTGAAGGAGCAACACCATGGCCCGCCCCGTCAATCGCATGCGTCCCGTACATCCGGGAGAAATCCTGCGTGAAGAATTTTTGGCGCCGCTTGGATTGAGCGTGAATGCCCTCGCCGCAGCGTTGGCGGTGCCGGCCACGAGGATTCACGAGATTGTCAAAGAACGTCGGGCTGTGACGGCCGACACCGCCGAGCGTCTGGCCCGCCATTTCGGCGGCGACGCCGCTTCGTGGCTGGCACTGCAGAGCGATTTCGAATTGAAGACTTTGCCCACACGTGCAGACATCGAGCGACAGGTCACGCGTCGTGAGGAGCTGGCCGCCTGAGTCCGAGTTCAGCGCCGCGATCCAACACAGTCATCCACAGGAGCCCCCCATGGCCGTCATCCGAGATCGTCCCTACGTCCAATTCAACTTCCTGGTCGACATCGGTGATGGCAACACCGAGGGCGCGCAGGCGGGGTTTCAAGAGGTCAGCGGGCTGTCCAGCGATGTGGTGGTGACCGAGTACCGCAACGGCAACGCGAGGGAAAACAGCGTGATGAAGTTGACCGGCTTGAACCGCGTCAGCGACGTGACGCTGAAGCGCGGCCTGATGGGTTCGCTGGCGCTGTACGACTGGTTCAACGACATCCGCAACGGCAATTCCAAAGCGCTGCGCACGGTGACGATCCGGCTGATGAGCGAAGACCATTCCGACGTGGTGATGACGTGGAAACTGCTGCGCGCCCGCATCGTCAAGCACACCAGCGAGCCGTTGAACGCGAAGGGCAGCGACGTGGCGATGGAAGAAATCGTGCTGGCCTGCGAGCGGCTCGAACTGGAGTAGCCGGTGGCCACGCGCAGGGCATCGGCCGCCTCGGACGAAGGCAACGCCACGCAGCTTGCCGTGGCGCGCGAGCGGCCCTGCGGCAACGCGAATTTCCTGGTCGACTTCGGTGGCCCCGATTCACGCTCGGCACGCTCGGCGGCGGCCGGATTTTCGGAAGTGATCTTTCCGCCGTTCCTGGTTGACGCGCCCGTTGTCGAGGGTGCAGCCACCAGCCTCGACAGCTGCCTGATCCTGAAGCGCGGCGTCACCGGCAACCTCGATCTGCATGCCTGGTGGCAGAAGGCGCGGCGCGGCAAGGCACCGCTGCGGCGCACGTTGAAGATCGAGTTGCTGGCGGAAGACCAATCCACCGTGGTGCTGACCTGGCGCTTTCGTGGTGTGCGGCCGTTCAGTTTGTCGTATTCACCGCTGCACGCCTCGCAAGGTGTGGTGCTGATCGAGACGATGGCGCTGGCGTTCGACAGCGTCGAGGTGTCCTGAGCGGCGGCTCAGGTGCGCCACACGCGCGGCGGGTGGGCGGCCAGCCCCCACGCTGCTTGGCGCCACGCGGCGCGCACCGCGCTCAGCAAACCCATCATCGGCTCCACACGCGGCGCCAGCACGCGCAGCACGACGATGCCGTCGTGCGTGGCGGTGGCACCGGCGGTGGCCCGCAGCGTGTGCGCTTCAACGGCGGCGCGAGCAGCGTCCAGCAAGGCACCGCGGCGCGCAGTGGGCAGCGCGGCGCCGGCGGCGAACCACAGCGTTCCCAACACGCGATGCCCGGCCCAGCCCAGCGGCGAATCGAGCAGGCGCGCGTCGGCCGCCTCAGTCACGCCGCGCTCCAGCCAGCGGTCGGGCAGTTCGATGCTTTGTGTGAAGCGGCCGCGCTCGAAGGCCTGGTTCGAGGTTGGCAGCCCGAGCGCCAAAACGTCCCAGCCGATCATCTCGGCGCTTGGTGCCAGCTCGAACCGCATGCGGTTCTCAGCCACGCAGCCGCTGTGGGCAATCGTCTCCAGCGGCAGCCATTCGAGTCGCGCGCCATCGGCCACACATGCGGCCAGCGATTGCAGCGCCGGCTCACCGGCGCTGCGATAAAAGCGCGTTGCGCCGGGGGTGGTGATGAGTGCATGCGCGCCGGCTTGCAGCGTGGCGTCGATGTGCAGCACGTCGCCGCCCACGATGCCGCCCGGCGGATGCACCAGCACGTTGTGGCAGATGGCGTCGCCTTCGGGGTACAGGCTTCGCAGCACGCGCAGCGGGCCGCTGTGGCGGTCGTGGACGACGCTTCGCTCGCCGTCGAAGCGATAGTTCAGCGTCAGCTCACCGCGCCAGCCGGTGGAAGACTTCATTCGCCCTGCGTGCCGCGGTGCGCCCAGCCGGTGGTGCGCTTTTCGATGAACGAGAAAAGCTCGTACATCGCCATTGCCATCGCGCCCACCACCAACAGGCCGCTGAAGGCCAGGCCCATCTGCATCGAGCTGCCGGCGCTGATGAGCAGGTAGCCGATGCCTTCGTTGGACGCTGTCATCTCGCTGACCGTGGTGCCCACGAACGCCAGCGTGATGGCGACCTTCAGCGAGCCGTAGAAGTAAGGCATCGAGCGCGGCAGGCCCACCTTCATCAGCACGTCCCAACGCTTGGCGCCCAGCACGCGCAGCACGTCTTCCAGTTCGGGTTCCAGCGTGGCCAGGCCGGTGGCGATGTTGACCATGATGGGGAAGAACGAGATCAGGAACGCGGTCAGGATGGCCGGCCCCGCGCCGATGCCGAACCACACCACCAGGATCGGCACGAAGGCCGCTTTCGGCAGCGCGTTGAAGGCCGTCATCAGCGGGTACACGGCCGCGTAAGCGATGCGCGAACTGCCGATCAGAAAACCCAGCAGCACGCCCACCACGATGGAGATGCCGAAGCCCACCATCGTGACCCAGAAGGTGCGCAGCGCGTGACCCCAGATGGTGCCGGCATGGTTGACCGTGGCGCGCCAGATGCTCGACGGCGCGGGGAAGATGAAGTCCGACACCTTGAAGGCGCGGCAGATGCCTTCCCACAACAGCACCACCGCCACCAGCAGGATCCACGGTGCGTAGCGTTCGAGCTGCTTCTTGTTCATGTGCGTGGGCTCATGTCTTCCGCACCGCACCGATGTGCCCGCGCAGTTCATGCACGATGTCGGTGAAGCGCGGCGTGTAGGTCAATTCCAGGTCGCGGGGGCGGGGCAGGTCGATTTCGCGATTCACCACTAAGCGGCCGGGGCTGCGGC
>JANLYV010000138.1:0-2234 GCA_031365825.1 Rubrivivax sp.
TCAAGCCTGGAGACCGTGTGGAAGCGGGGGTGGACGGCATCGGTGTCCTGGAAACACTCATCGTGTAGACGACGTCAATGCAGGCGCGCCCACTGTCCCCAACTACTTTCGTGAGTGTTCTATGAAACTCTACTTTCTGCCCGGTGCCTGTTCGATCGGAATACATGCTTTGCTCGCTGAGATCGGCCAGCCCTTCGAGATCGAGAAGGCAGCTCGTCCCGGAACGCCCGAGTTCGAGGTCTACAAGCGGGTCAACCCCAAGGGCAAAGTGCCGTCGCTGATTCGCGATGACGGTTCGCTTCTGACCGAGTTTCCAGTGATCGCGCTCTATCTCGCGCGCAGCAATCCCGACAGAGGGTTGATCCCGACGGATGTTGAAGGCGAGATCCGCGTGCTGGAGATGACGGAATACCTGGTGTCGACCGTGCATATGCAAGGCTACACGCGCGTCCGCCGGCCCGAAAAATTCGCGCCGAGCGAATCGGACCATGCGGCAGTCAAGGCCTTCGGTCTCGGAGTATTCCAGGCCGGGCTCGACCGAGCAGAACGGCAGATCAATGGCAAGGACTGGCTGTTCGACAAACTGAGCATCGCGGACTTTGCGCTCTTCTATCTGGAGCACTGGTCTGTCGTCAACGGAATCGGGTCGTTAGGCCGCGATTGCCAGGCGCACCACGACCGGCTGTGGTCGAGACTCGAAATTCGTCGCGCTATTGAGTCTGAAGCCACGACTCAATGAGTCCCAGGAGACACCGATGAGCGGCCCTTCCATCCAACATCATCTCGACACCCTGACACGGCTGGACAGCGACGCGCAGGAGACTGCCGAATGGCGTGATGCCTTGCTCACCGTGCTGCAGGAGGCCGGCCCTCAGCGCGCGCGCGAACTGATGGACATGCTTTCCGTGTTGGCACGCGACCCTGGCGTCGGCTGGCAGCCCGTGCGCGGTACGCCCTATGTCAACTCGATACCGGCCTCGCAGCAGCCGGCCTTTCCGGGCGACCTGGCGGTCGAAGAAAGGCTGGCCTCGCTGATGCGCTGGAATGCGCTGGCGATGGTGGTGCGCGCCAATCAGGCTTATGGCGAGCTCGGCGGCCACATCGCCAGCTACGCCAGCGCAGCCGACCTGTTCGAAGTCGGCTTCAACCACTTCTTCCGCGCCGGCGACCAGGCCGACCTGGTCTTCTTCCAACCGCACTCGGCGCCGGGCGTGTACGCACGCGCATTTCTTGAAGGGCGCCTGAGCGAAGCCGACATCGCGCACTACCGGCAGGAAATCGGCGCGCGCGCGGCCGGCGCGCGCGGGCTGTCGAGCTATCCACACCCCTGGCTGATGCCCGACTTCTGGCAGTTCCCCACCGGCTCGATGGGCCTGGGGCCCATCAGCTCGATCTACCACGCCCGCTTCATGCGCTATCTGCAGCACCGTGGCCTGCAGAACACTGCCGGGCGCCGCGTGTGGGGCGTGTTCGGCGACGGCGAGATGGATGAGCCCGAGAGCATGAGCGCGCTGACTCTGGCCGCGCGCGAGAAGCTGGACAACCTGACCTGGGTCGTCAACTGCAACCTGCAGCGCCTGGACGGGCCGGTGCGCGGCAACGGCCGCATCATCGACGAGCTTGAAGCGCTGTTCGCCGGCGCGGGCTGGCGCGTGATCAAGCTGGTGTGGGGCTCGGATTGGGACGGCCTGTTCGCGCGCGACACCACCGGCGCGCTGGCGCGCGTGTTCTCCCAGACGGTGGATGGCCAGTTCCAGACCTTCGCCGCCAAGGACGGCCGCTACAACCGCGAGCACTTCTTCGGCCAGGATCCGGCGCTTGCGGCGCTGGCGCAGGGTCTGAGCGATGAGCAGATCGACGGCCTCAAGCGCGGCGGCCATGATCTGGTGAAGATTCACGCGGCCTACCATGCAGCAGCGCATACCTTGGGGCAGCCGACCGTCATCCTGGCCCAGACCAAGAAGGGCTACGGCATGGGCGACGCGGGCCAGGGCCGGATGACAACACACCAGCAGAAGAAGCTCGAACGCGAGGATCTGCTGGCCTTCCGCAACCGGTTCAACCTGCCGCTCACGGACGAACAGGCTGCGGCACTGGAATTCGTCAAACCCGCCGAAGACAGCCCGGAGATGCGCTACCTGCACGCGCGCCGCACGGCGCTGGGCGGGCCCTTGCCGAGCCGGCGCCGCCAGGCCGAGGCGCTGACCGTGCCGCCGCTGGCGCAGTACGGCGAC
>JANLYV010000081.1:0-6276 GCA_031365825.1 Rubrivivax sp.
GCCTACCACATCGATTTCGGCGCCAACGCGACGGCCTACATCGCAGCCTTCATGCGCAACATCGACTGGGCAGCCGTACTGCGACGGTATGAGGACGCGACCAAGATCGCGGCGCCGCCCTCACTCGAACAAAAGGAGTTCAAAGAGCTGCCTTCGGTGAGCGTCGACGCGGTGCGGGCGATGCTTGACGCGGGCACACCGGTCCAGTTGATCGACACCCGGCCGAGGCACTACAGCACGAGGGCCCAGGACATGATTGCCGGCGCAGTCTGGCGCGATCCGGAACAAGTCGATGGGTGGATGAATGAGCTGTCGAAGTCCGAACCGGTGATCACATTCTGCGTGTATGGATTCCACATCGGATGCCAAACCGCCGCGACCTTGCGCGCTGCCGGTTTCGACGCACGCTACATGGCCGGTGGCCACTTTGCGTGGAAGGCCGTGAAAGGGCCGGTCAAGCTGTTTGCGTGAGTGCCGCAAAGGTCGGCGCGACCCCTGCGGCCGGCTCGTGCGCGTCAGTGCGGCGCTTGTGCGCGCGGGAACGCGCGGCCCGTCTCCAGCAGCGTCTTCAGGTTCGACAGCACCTTCGGCCAGCCGCCCGACACGCCGGCCAGCATCGCGGCGTCGCGCTCGAGGTCGTCGTGCGTGACCGTCAAACGGATGAGCCCTTCGCCGTAGGCCTCGATTTCGAAACACACGCGCGAATGCTTCGATTTGTCGCCCTCTTCGGCCGGCCGCGCCCAGGTGAACTCCAGGCGGCGCGGCGGCGCGCACTCGACCACCGTGCCGACGATGTCGACCGTGCCCGTGCCGTCGGCACGTTGGTGTTCCCAGCGCGAGCCGGGCTTCCAGTCGGACACGTTCATGCGCGCGCAGCCGGCTGCCGGGTCAGCCCAGTACTGACGCATCAGCTCGGTGTCGACCAGGGCCTGCCAGGCCTTTTCGGGCGTGGTGGCGATGTAGCTCACGTACACGTAGTCAGGTTTTTTCATCGGGTTCACCTTCCAGTTTTCGCTTCAGGTCGCGCAGCGCGCTCAAGCGGCTGCGCTCGAACTTGTGGATCCAGCGCTCGTAGATCTCGAACAACGGCACCGGGTTCAGGTAGTGCAACTTCTCGCGCCCTTGCCAGACGACGGCCACCAGGGTGGCTTCTTCGAGCTGCTGCAGATGCTGCGTCACGGCCTGGCGGCTCATGGCCATGTGCGTGCACAGGGCCGACAGCGTCTGGCCGTTGTCCGCGTGCAGCGCGTCGAGCAGGCGCCTGCGTCCTGGGTCGGCCAGGGCTTTGAAGACTCGGTCGATGTCCAAGTAGTTTTGCCGTTAGCGAGCCTCTACGCTCGAAGCCACGATGGTCCCGGCGCTAGTTCCAGTTGTCGATCTTGACGTCGCGGGGGTTGGCGTCGCCTCTGCCGGTTTCCAGCAGCGACTTCAGGCTCATCAGGAAGATGGCCCACTTGGTGCTGCAGTGGTGCATGAATTCCACCGGCTCCTTCCAGCCCTGATGTTTGAAGAGCACGACGACGTGCTCGCCTTCTTGTTTGAGTTCCCAGCTGATCGTCGTGCCTATCCACTCCTCGGGCCCGGCCACCACTTGCCACAGTACGCGCCGGGCGGCTTGCAGCTCCAGCACCTTCATGTCGAAGCCACCGATCTCGACGCCACCGGCGCTGAAGCGAAAACGCAGCATGCCGCCGACCTTGTCGTCGCCTTGCGTGTTGTGGGTCCACCAGCCAGCCAGGCCTTCGACTGTGGTCAAGGCCTTGTAGACCTCGGCGATGGGCGCCTTGATGCCGACGCGGTGCAGGATGTTCAACATGATGGCTCCTTGAGGGTTGATCGATACGCCTGAGGGTTTCAAGGCATGGCCCATAATATGCAAGTATTTGCTTGCATGTCAAGCGGCCGTGTGCCACGGCAAGAATTCCGCGAACTTTCGTGTCGGCGCACGCGCCGTGGGCTGCGCCTCGAGTGCTAACGCTGATGGCACCGCCACAGGTTGGTGGCGCTGGCAATTCGGATGCCCGGCCGACGCCTCGAGCCCGGCACGCCGGGTTCGACCACGCCCTCTCAGCTGCCGGTGAAGCGCGGCTTGCGCTTTTCCATGAAGGCCGCCTGGCCTTCCTTGTAGTCGTTGCTGGCGAAGCAGGCCAGCACGGCGCGTTCGGCGGCGGCGATGTCGCGCTCGCGCTCATCCTTGAGGAGCTCGCTGACCACCAGCTTGGCCGCCCGCACCGTGAGCGGCGCGTTTTCGGCGATGGTGCGCGCCATCTCGGCCACCGCCTCTTCCAGCGCGTCATTGGCCACGACGCGGTTGACGAGGCCCATGCGCTGTGCCTCCTGAGCGTCGAAATGGCGGCCGGTGAAGAACATCTCCTTGGCGTAGGCCGGGCCGATCAGGTCGACCAGTGGCTTGGCGCGGCCCATGCCGTAGCCCAGGCCGAGCTTGGCCGCGGGAATGCCGAACTTGGCGTTCTCGGTGCAGATGCGCAGGTCGCAGCACACCGCCGCGGCGGTGCCGCCGCCGATGCAATAGCCGCGGATCATGGCAATGGTCGGGATGCTCATGGCCTGGATCGCGGCGTAGGCCTTTTGAGTCACGGTTTGGTAGTGCGCCAGCGCGGCCGCTTCCTGGCGCTCGTCCTTGAACTTGGAGATGTCCGCGCCCGAGGCGAACGCCTTGCCGCCGGCGCCGCTCAAGACCATCACGCGCACCGTGGGGTCGGCCGCGAAGTCGGCCATGATTTCGAGCGCGGCCTCCCACATGTCGAGCGAGATGGCGTTGTGGCGCTCGGGGTTGTTGAAGACCATCGAGCCGACGCCGTCGGCTTTGGACGAGAGCATTTTTTCACTGGGCATGGCGCACTTTCCAGAGCTTTCTAGATGATTCCCTGCTGCTGCAGCTGTTCGATGGCCGCCGGCGCGTAGCCCAGCTCGCCCAGCACTTGGGCCGTGTGCTCGCCGAGCGCAGGCGGATGGCTCACGACCTGGCTGGGCGTGCGGCTGAGGGTCACGGGCTGGCCCAGGTAGGCCGTCTGCCCGACCTTCTGCACGATGCCGAGATGCTGCGCCTGCGTGTCGGCGAAAGCCTGGTCGATGGTGTAGATCGGCCCGCTAGGCACGCCAGCATCGTTCAGCAGTTCGATCCACTCGGCCGTGGTGCGCGCGCTCATGCGGCTATCCAGCTCAAGCTGCAACGCATCACGGTTGACTGAGCGCAGCGCCGCGGTAGCAAAGGCCGCGTGCGTGGCCAGCTCCGGCGCGCCGATGGCGGTGCAATAGCGTTGCCAGATCTTGCCCCCGGCCACCGCCAGGTTCATGTGCCCGTCGCGCGTCTTGAAGACGCCGGTGGGGATCGCGGTCGGGTGGTTGTTGCCGGCCTGCTTGGCCACCTCGCCCTTCATCAGCCAACGCGCGGCCTGGAAGTCGAGCATGAACAGCTGCGCTTGCAGCAGCGACGACGCCACCCATTGCCCACGGCCCGACTTCTCGCGCTCGAGCAGCGCCACGGTGATGCCGTAGGCGCAGAAGATGCCGGCGCAGAGGTCGGCGATCGGTATGCCCACGCGCATCGGCCCTGCGCCCGGTGCGCCGGTGATCGACATCAGCCCACCCGCGCCTTGCGCGATCTGGTCGAAGCCGGGGCGCAGACGGTACGGGCCTTCCTGGCCATGGCCCGAGATGCTGGCGTAGACCAGCCGCGGGTTGATCGCCGCCATCGTCTCGTAGTTGATGCCCAGTCGATCTTTGACGTCGGGGCGGTAGTTCTCCACCAGCACGTCGGCGGATTGCACGAGATCCTTCAGGATCGCCACGCCTTGTGCCGACTTCAGGTTCAGCGTCATGCCGCGCTTGTTGCGGTGCACGTTCTGGAAGTCGCTGTCCTCGCGCGGGCCGCCGATGCCCTCGCCTTCGTCCAGGCCGGGCGGCATTTCGATCTTGATCACCTGCGCGCCCCAGTCGGCAAGCTGGCGCACGGCGGTGGGCCCGGCGCGCACACGCGTCAGGTCGAGCACGTGGATGTGTGAAAGGGCGTCGGAGGCCAACATGGTGGGGGTCTACTTTCCAGTCCAGCGTGGTGGGCGCTTGTCGACGAAGGCGCGCACCCCCTCGCGGAAATCGGCGCTGCCGTAGGTGGCGGCGATGAGGTCGTCGCCATCGGGCACGGCGCGTGCGGCCTGGATGCGGCGCACCGCTTCCTTGGTCACGCGCAAGGTGATGGGCGCGTGCGAGGCGATGGTCTGCGCCAGCGCCTGCACCCGCGCCTCGATCGCGTCGGCGGCCACGATCTCGTGCACGAAGCCGGCGGCGTGTGCTTCGGTGGCCGACAGCAGCCGCGCGGTGAAGATCATCTCTTTCAGGCGCGACGGGCCGAAGAGGTCGAGGTAGCGCGCATAGGCCTGCATCGACAGGCAATTGCCCAGCGTGCGCGCGATCGGCGCGCCGAACTGCGAATCGGGCGTGGCCACGCGCAGGTCAGCGCCGGCAGCGATGCCCAGGCCGCCGCCCACGGCAAAGCCCTGGATCTGCGCAATCACCGGCTTGGTCACGCGCGCGATGCGGCCACTGCGCCGGTCGCCCTCGCGCTCGTAGCGCAGGCCGTCTTCACCGCTCTCGAAGCTGCCGAACTGGCTGATGTCCGTGCCGGCGACAAAAGCCTTGCCGCCGGCGCCCTTGAGCACCAGCACGCGCACCGAGTCGTCGGCGTCGACCTCTTCGCAGGTGTCGTACAGGCGCTGGTACATGTCCCAGGTCATCGCGTTGCGTGCCTGCGGGCGGTTGAAGGTCAGCGTGACGATGGGCCCGTCGCGCGTGACGAGCACATGGTCGCTGGCGGGGGCGCTGGGTTCCACGGCAATGCCTTTGCAACAGGGGTTCGTGAGCCATCGTAGCAGCCGCTTCGGCCACCCATTCGGCTAGGGCCAACACCAAGCTAACGGCGCAACGTCGCCTGCTAGAGTGAACCGCATCAGTGCGCGCGGCGGGCGCACGGCAGCCTCCGAAGGCGCCCTCACCGGAAGGAATTCAAGATGAAGTTGCTGCGTTCGTGGGTCGCGTCGGCGGCCGCCCTGGCGCTCTTTGCCGCCGTCCCCGGCGCCGCGTCGGCACAAGCCAAGTACCCGGCCAAGAACATCGAGGTCGTCGTGCCTTTCGCCCCTGGCGGCGGCACCGACAACCTGATGCGCATGATCACCGGCATCATGGACGAGAACAAGTGGTCGCCGGTGGCGCTGAACGTCAACAACAAGGCCGGCGGCAGTGGCACGGTGGGCTACAGCTACCTCATCACCAAGAAGGGCGACTCGTATGTGGTGGCCGGCGCCACACCGATGGTGGTGTCGGGCAAGTTGCAGGGGCGGCTGTCGGGCAACCACCGCGACGCCATGACCATGCTCATGATCGTGGCCATCGACGAGCTGATGCTGTCGGTGCGCAGCGAGTCGCCGTACAAGACGATCGAAGAGTTCGTCGCCAGCGCGCGCGCCAAGCCGGGCGTGCTGACGGTGGGCGGCACCGGCATCCACAACGAGGACCACATCTTCGCCCACCTGATGGAGCAGGCGGCCAAGATCAAGGTCAAGTACGTGCCCTTCAACTCGGGCGGCGAGGTCACCGCCGCGCTGATGGGCGGCCACATCGACGCCGGCGTGATGAACCCGAACGAGATCCAGGCCCAGGTCGAGGCCGGCAAGGCCAGGAACCTGGCCGTGGCCGCGCACAAGCGCCTGGCCGACGCGCCCGATGTACCCACCTTCGCCGAGAAGGGCCACCCTTTCTACTGGGAGCAGATGCGCGGTGTCGTCGGCCCCGCCAACATGGCACCCGATGCCGTGGCCTGGTGGCAGGACACGCTGCGCAAGGTCACGCAGACCAAGAAGTGGCAGGACGAGTACATCAAGCGCAACCTGCTCACGCCCACGGCCTGGGTCGGCGAGGAAGCCAACAAGTACCTCGACGGCATCACCAGCAGCTACACCAGCGCACTGGAAGCGCTCGGTGGCCTGAAGAAGTAAGCGCGCGGATCCACCGGTGCGCCGTGCCGACAGCATTGCTGGCGCCGCCTTGCTGGCGCTGGGCGCGTCCTTCAGCGTGGGTGCCCTCATGCATCACGCGTACTGGGGCGCCAACGGCCCCGGTCCGGGTTTCCTGCCGTTCTGGCTGGGCCTGGTGATGGCGCTGCTGGCCGGTGCGCTGCTGCTGGGCGCGCTGCGTGCGGCCGATGCTGGCCAGACCTGGTTGCCCACCGGCGACGGGCTTCGCCGCCTCACCATCGTGCTC
>JANLYV010000185.1:0-21638 GCA_031365825.1 Rubrivivax sp.
TGCGTGACGGCGCGCAGGCCGCCGAGTTCTTCGCCGCCACCTGCGCGGCCCGGGCCGCCGTGCTTGAGCAGCGGCAGCGGCGAGCCGTGGCCGGTGGATTCGGCCGCGGCCTCGCGCTCCAGTACCAGGAGCCGGCCGTGCCATGCGGCCATGGCCGGGACCACGCGCGCGGCCACCGCAGCGTCGCGCGTGACGAGCGTGCCGACGAGGCTGCCACGGCCGCGTGCGGCGATGGCGATGGCTTCGTCGAGCTCGTCGTAAGGCATGAGCGTGCTCACCGGGCCGAAGGCCTCGACCTCGTGCACGGCCGCGCCTGCGTGCACTTTGTGCGTTAGCAACAAGGTCGGCGCAAAGAAGGCGCCCGCGCCCACGCCTTCGCCCTGCGGCGCAAAACCGTCGCTGGCGCCGAACACCACTTCGCTGTCGTGCGTGAGTTGCGCCACGCGCTCAGTCACGTCGGCCTGCTGCGCGTGCGAGGCCAGTGCGCCCATGCGCACGCTCTCCAGCGCCGCGTCGCCGACGACCACACCCGCCAGCCGTGCACGCAGCGCCGTGGCCACGGCGTCGAGCATCACCCGCGGCACGATGGCGCGGCGGATGGCGGTGCATTTCTGCCCGGCCTTGACCGTCATCTCGCGTGCCACTTCCTTGACGAAGAGCTCGAACTCTTCGCTGCCCGGCAATACGCCGGGGCCGAGGATGGCGCAGTTGAGCGAGTCGGCTTCGGCGTTGAAGGGCACGCTGTGGCGCACCAGGTTCGGCTGCACGCGCAACAGCGCCGCGGTCTCGGCCGAGCCGGTGAAGGTCACCACGTCCTGGCCGTCGAGCTGGTCGAGCAGGTTGCCGCTGCTGCCAATCACCAGTTGCAGTGCGCCCTCGGGCAGCAGGCCCGAAGCGTGCATCAGGCGCACCGCGGCTTCGGTCAAATAACTTGTCGCCGTAGCAGGCTTGGCGATGCACGGCATACCGGCCAAAAAACTCGGCGCGAACTTTTCCAGCAGACCCCAGACCGGGAAATTGAAGGCGTTGATGTGCACCGCCAGGCCACCGCGCGGCACCAGGATGTGGGTGCCGGCGAAGCCGCCCTTTTTCCCCAGCGCCAGCACCGGGCCTTCGTGCAGCACGTTGCCTGATGGCAGCTCGGCCGCGCCCAGGCCGGCGTAGGCGAAGAGGGTGCCGCTGCCGCCTTCGATGTCGATCCAGCTGTCGCTGCGCGTCGCGCCGGTGTGCGCCGAGATGGCGTAGAGCTGCTCCTTGTGCTCTTGCAGGTAAGACGCCAGCGCCTTCAGCCGCGCCGCACGCGCTTGAAAGTCCAGCGCCAGCAGCGAAGGCACACCGACGCGCCGCGCATGGGCCACGGCTTCATGGAAGTCGATGGCTTCGGCGTGGCTGTGGAACACCGTGCGGCCGTTGACGGCACTCTTCAACGCCGTGGCAGGTATGTGGCCGAGCCAGCGCGCGGCGATGAAACTCTGCAAGACGGGCGCGGGCGCAGCGTGGGTCGACATGGGCAGCTCCGAAGCGCCGTGGTGGCGGGTGGCGGGTGGCGTGTGATGGGCGGCCGCGCATCGTAGCCGCGGCCCCGGCCAGAGTCGCTACGCCGGAATGAACGGCAGGCCGCTTTGCGCCAGGCCGATCAGGTCGATGGCCACTTTGTTGAAGTCGGTGTCGGCCGCCAGCACGCCCAGCGCGGCCGGGGTGTAGGCCCGGCTGTCGAGCAGGCCGACGTAGAAGCTGCGCTCGGGCGCCGGAGGCGGCGTGCCGATGACGTTGGTGTAGAGCAGGTCGACCACTGCCGTGTGACTGGCGAGCGCACCCAGGCGCACATCCAGCGCCAGCTGCATCAAGGCCGGGTAGCTCGTGCCGCTGTCGAGCAAGCCGAGGCCGATGCCGGCGTAGGTGGCGTTGTGCACCGAATCGCGGCCGAAGACGGCGCCCAGGATCTTGGCCACCGTGCCGGCGTTGCCGTCGAGATCGATCGCCAGGTGCTGGTTGTCGAACACCAGCCGCTCGACATGGGTGAGGCTCAGGCTGCGCGAGGCGTCGAGCGCGCTAACGTTGAAAGTGTTGGCACTTTCATTGGCACTACCGCTCAGGCGATAGGCCGTGCTCGCGCCGGGCAGCGTGACGCTGTCGATGCCGCCGAAGCCGTCGATGCTCAACACCGCCGCGGCCGGCGTGAAGCTCTCGGCCAGGCGCGTTCCCATCAGCGCCGTGGCGGTGGAGGCCGGTGCGCTGCTGAAGGTGTAGGGCACGAGGCCCGGGCTGACCAGCGCATTGCCGGCCGCGTCGAGCACGCTCGTGCTGCCGAAGTCCAGGGTGAAGCCGCTGCCTGGCGCGAGCTCGCGCGTCGGGTCCAGCGTCAGGCTCGCGCCATTGAAGGTCAGGCGCGGGCTGGTGGCCGCGTCGAAGCTCTCGACGGCATTGCCGGCGGCGTCGCGCAGCGTGACGTTGCCGCTGCCGCGGCGCACGTTTTCACTGAAGCTCAGCACCAGGTTGGCACCGGGCTCGACGCCACTTTCGCCGAAGCCGGGGTTGCCCGAGAGCAGGCGCGGCGACAGCGTATCGAAGGGCTGCGGTGCGGCGCTGGCTGCGGCGTTGGGGTTGTTGGCCGTGTCCACCACGCCGGCGCTCTTCAGCGTGAGCCCGAGCACGCCCTCGGTGCCGATGGTGGGCTGCACCACCACGCTCCACAGCGCGCCGCTGCCGCTGACCGACACCACCTGGCCCTGGCTCACGGCGAAGGCGTCGGCCACCAGACCGGTCACGGCTTCGCTGAAGCCGAGGCTGTAGGTCACGGCGCCGATGGCCACGCCGGGTGTGTTGTCGCTGAACTGCAGCGTGGGTGGCGCGATGTCGCCGATGAGCGTGGCCACGTTGAGCGTGTCGCGGCGGCTGTCGAACTGGAACAGCTCGATGTTGATGAAGCTGCCACGCAGCAGGCTGCTGTCACCGCCGCTGGCGCCCGAGACCGAGTCGACGTGCACCACGCCGTCTTCCGTGACGTAGATGTCGTAGCTGCTGCGCTGCGAGGTGCCGAAGTCGATGGTGTCGGTGCCGCCCCGGCCGTCGATGACGTAGGTGCCGGGCTCGATGATGACCCACAGGTTGTCGCGTGCGTCGCCGTTGAATGTGGCCATGCGGGCTCCGTGTCTTGGTGATGTCAGGCGCTGGCCGCGATGCGCGTGGCGGTGGGTTCGACGCTCTTCATGTGCACGGCGCCCGTTGCGTCGATCGCCAGGTAGCTCACACCCGCGGCTTCGAGGAAGGCCAGGCCTTGCGCTTCCATCAGCATGGCGATGGTGCTGCAGTTGCCGGCCATCACCGCCAGCGGCGCAAGCACGCTGATGCTTTGCCAGTAGCTCACCGGCCAGCCGCTGCGCGGGTTCAGCACATGGCAGTAGCGCCGGCCGTCGGCTTCGAAAAAGCGCTCGTAGTCGCCGCTCGTGGCCAGGCCACCCTGGGCCACGGGCAGGTGCGCGACGAGCTCGCCGCGGTGTCGCGGGTGCTGGATGCCGATGCGCCAGGGCTGGCCATCGGGGCGCGGGCCGATGACGCGCATGTCGCCCGCGAGATTGACGTAACCATGTGCCACGCCGCGCTGCGCCAGCAGCGCGCCGGCGCGGTCGGCGGCGTACTCTTTGCCGAAGCCGCCGAAGTCGATTTCCATGCCAGGCAGCGGCAGGCGCACGCTGCGCTCGTGGCGCTGCACGCGCGGCCAATCGATGAGCGGCAGCACGGCTGCCAGCGCGGTTTCATCCGGCAGTTGCGCGGCCTTGAAGTCCCATACCCGGCGCAGCACACCCGAGGTGATGTCGAACAGCCCGCCGCTGTGCTGGTACAGCGCCTCGGCATGGCCCAGCAGCGACCAGGTTTCTTCATCGCAGGCCACGGCTTCGGGGCCGCCGGCCGCAGCGTTGATGCGCGAGACGATGCTGTCGGCGCGATAGCGTGAATACGCGCGCTCGATACGTGCCACTTCGGCCATGGCTACGCTGGCGTGCGCGCGCGCCGTGGCTTCGTCGGCAGCGGCCAGCACCACTTCATTTGTGGCGGCCATGGCCTGGAAGGGGAAGCGGAAGACCTGCATGGTCAGAACAGACGTGTCACGCCGACTTGGAACGAGCGCGCACGAAAGGGCTCGAGGAAGGGGCTGCCACCGCCACTGCCCAGGCGCCAGGCGCCGCGCTGTTCGTAGCGCTCGAGCTTCAGGTCCACGCTCCAGTCTTCGTCGAGCTGCTTGATGAGCTTCACGCCGAAGGTGCGTGCACCGAAGGCCGAGAGGCGCTGGTCTTCGGAGTAGTACACCGCGTCTTCCGGCGGATTCGGCGGGAAGGGCGCGGTGCTGGGGTCGGCGTCGACAAAGAAGCGCGCGGCGCTCTGGTCGTACAGGCGCAGCAGCGGCACCAGCGCCCAGCCGTTGCCCAGCGGCTGCACGAATTCCAGCGCCAGCGTGTGCGCGCGCACGCGGTAGCTGTCGGCGTAGTAGCGGTAGCTCGCGCGTAGCGTGCTGTCGCTCGCGGGCAGATGATGGTTCCAGCGCACGGTGAAGGTGTTTTGGTCACGCTCACGTGGACGGTTATCAAAGACCTTGTAGGGGTCGGACAGGTAGCCGCGAGCCCGCACGTGGCCCAGGTTGACGAGCACGATGTCGTTCGGCGTAAGCACCTGCGTCAGGCCCAGCACCAGCTGCAGCACGCGTTTCTTTTCGTCCACCACCGTGCGCGTGGTCGGGTTGATGGTGTCGCGGTTGAAGCCGATGCCGAACGAGCCGGTGGTGTTCTTGTCTTCGCTGGCATAGGTGCCACCCGCCGAGACACCGCGCGAGACGTAGTCGGCCTCGGTGGAGTACTGCGCACCCAGGCTCCAGCTGCTGTTGGCGAGGTAGCGCGTGACGCTCGTGTCGACGGCATGGCGCTCGTCCACGAGCTTGTTCAAGGCGCGTGTGTGGTACGCCGGCGAAGCGCCGGAGATGGCGTCGGAGATGACCGTGCCGCCCACCGCCCAGCTGCCGCCTATGGGTGCCAGCACCGACAGCGCCGGCGCACGCACGCGCACGCGCCTGGCGCCGGGCTGGCTGTCGAGGTAGTCGAGGTATTTCAGCGAGAGCGATGCGCGCTCGGGCACGGTGTCGGCCCGCGCCGGGAGCGGCGCGACGCAAGGCAGGGCCAACGCGGCGGCGAGCAAGCCGGCGCGCAGCGTGGGTGGCGGCGAGGCTGGCGGCGAGGGTGGCGGTGCGGTGCCAGCGTTGCATTTGCCGGGGGCGTCATCCGCCGCCGCCATCAGTTGCACCCGCAGCCGCCGCCGGCCGCGCTGCTGCCACCGGACGCGGCTTCCTTGCTGGCGTAGGTGTGCTCGACGAAGGCGCTGTCCATGCGGTCGAACTCGAAGGTCATCTCGGGCCGGGCCAGCACACCCTTTTCCCAGGCCTTGACTGGCGTCAGCAAGGGCCAGCCCTGGCCGCAGCCGAGCAGGGCGGCCGGCAGTACCAGCAACATCGACCATCGAACAGCACGCATGCAGGCCATCTCCTTTTGTGCATTTACGGGCCGCGTACCCCAATCATTCCCGGCCGCGGCAACGGCGATCTTGCCCGAGCCTTGTGAAGGCGAGGTTTCGCGCCGTTGCAGCGCTGGCGCATCCATCAAGGGCGGGATGACGGCGCCGGCGCGCTGCGTTAGCCTAAGGCGAACTCTTGGGGGACCCTGATGCGCACAAGCCTGTTCACCACGGCGGCCGCGCTGGCCGCACTGACCGCTGCCGCTGGCCCGGCAAAGGCGCAGGTCACGAGCTACGACGGCGCCACCGCCGTGGTGACGATCCCGACCGTGAGCGTGGGTGCAGCCACCTACGCCAACGTGACGCTGAAGAACATCGGCAATTTCGTCTTCGACCTGCTCGGCGCGACCGAGCAAAAACCAGCTTCGCCCGGTGTCGGGCGTTACGACGGCGGCACCAGCGTGCTGACCCTGCCCGCCGTGAGGGTCGGCGACGCCACCTACATCGATGTGACACTGGTGAACACCGGCAACTTCCGTTTCGCCCTGCAAACGGCGACCGAGCTGCCGGCGGCCACGCTGAACGAAGTCAAATCGCTGCTGGCATCCCTCGACGCCTTGTGGGCCGGCGCCGTGCCCGCCAGTGCGGCCTTGCGCGTGTCACTGCTGGATGAATGTTATCTGCATGACGGCCGCACCAAGGCCTGGCTGCAGGCCGACGCCACGGCCAACCTGTTCGCCTACCAACAGCGCGACCAATACCAGGTGGGGCGGCGCAGCACCAACCTCCAGGTGCTGGCGGTGCGCAACAGCCTCAATGCCGGCGGCACGGCTCGGCGCGAGATCGACGTGCAGTACGACGTCGAATACAACGACGGCACGAGCAGCGTCAACAACAAGCAGACCTTCCTCAGCGGCAGCTCCATGGCCACGCCAGGCTGCGCTGCGCCGCAAACTTCAGCGGCGCTGCGCTTCTTCGGCAATCGCCAGCTGGTGTCCACGGCCGTGCGCGGGCGCACGATGCGCGACGAGCGCTACGTGCTCGCCAACAACGCCGCCGCGGCCAGCCCGCTGGTGCGCTACCGGCGTGAAGTGCGCCTGCAGGTGACCGACCCGCTGGCCAATGCCGACTACGTGGTGGTCACGGGCCCGGGACCGAACGGCACCGTGGCCAGCGTGACGGTGCCCTTCTCGATGAAGATGGTCTCGCCCTTCATCATGCGCGCGGCGCCCGAGTTCCTGGGCAAGAGCAGCAACTACGTCAACTTCATGGACGACGACGGCTTTCGCTACTGCAATGCCAGCGACACCACCGTGCCGGTGGCGCCGGCGGCCGACTGCGCCGGGCTCGGCGCCGGTTCGGACAACTGGGGCTTCACCTCGACCAACGCCAACGCCGGTGCCGACCAAAGCTTTGCCGCCGACGGCTGGGTGGCGGGCGGTGTCTACCGCTTCGATGTCTACAAGGACAACGGCTGGAAGACGATCAACGGCCACGCCAACAAGACGCCGATCGCGACCTACTTCAACACGCTCGACGACTTGCCCTTCACGTTCGTGGAAGTGGCCGGCAGCGGCGCCAACCCGAACGACAACGACCGTTTTGCGCACCTGCGTTTCGGCGGGATGGCCATGCCCGCGGTGCAGGCCAATTTCCTGAGCGCGACACCAAGTGTGATGGACGTTAGCTGGAACGCCCAGCCAGTCCTGGCCGGGGCGCGCAAACTGGGCTTGCTGCAGACCTGGCACTACTTCCAGGGGCCCAAGGTGGGCAACACCGGCAGCAACCTGTGGCCGGCGCTGCGTTCGATCGACTATTCGTACCCGGGCTCGGCCGCCACCAGCCTGTTGTGGCCGGTCCTGGGCAAGCCCCTGGACATGAGCAGCAAGACTTACACCGAGTTCGTGCTGTTCTTCACCGACCGCAACGACCGCGTGCTGCAAAGCCGCGTGCTGTTCCAGTAAGTGCGGCGCGGCACGGCCTCAGCTCTGTGCGGCCGAGGCTGCGGCCATCGTGCCCGAGCCGGCGATGTGCGCCGTGTCGGCATCACCGACGGCCAGGGTGTCGATAGCCACCAGCATGACCAAGGTCATGGCGAAGGCGATGGAAAGCGATGCGAGGCGTGAGCTGATCGAGGTGTGCATGGCGGGCTCCTTGGCGGGGTTCTTGGCGGTGTTGCGGCAGGTGCGATGACCTGGCCGATGACGTGACTGTCGTCAACCTGCCTCTGCGCTGCCAGCCCATTGCGATGAATCGCCGATGGCGCGTGATGGCCCGCCGCTGGCACGGACCGAGCCGCAATCACCAGTGCGCCAGCAGCAGCAACGAAGGCACGGCAGGGTCGTCGGCGTCGCTCACCAGGCACAGCTGCAAGGCGCTGCCCACACGCCTCACGTCGACGCCCTCGACCTTGGCTGCGGCCAGCGAACGCAGCGCCACGATGTCGCCCATCGCATCGACGAGGCCGACGACGGCACCGAGAAACGCGCCGTCGGCCACGCTGCATTCGGTGTCTTCGGCCACCGCCGTGAAAGCCCAGCCGCCGCCGGGCAGCGCGGCGCCGTCGGTGAAGTTCAGGCTCACGCCATTGATGCGTGGCAGCGCGTGGTGCCGCAGCCGCGTGGGCCGCAGCCGCTCTGGCCGGCCGTCGATCACGGCCCGCACATCGGCCACCCGGTAGTGCAGTGCGGCGTTGTCGCGGCCGTCGGCCAGGCCGCGGTTGAGCAATACCAGCTCATCACCCGACACGAACGCCCCTTCGATGTTCAACCTGCCGAACTCGCCGCGCAGCCCGTCGTACACGGGTGCAAGGTCGAATGCCTGCGCCTCGGGCAACGGCTCGCCCTGCGTGTCCAGCATCACGCGCACGCCGCGCTGGCGGTTCGCGCGCGAGCCCGAGCCCAGCGCCAGCAGTGACGGCCGGCCGGCTGGGTCGGGCCACCACAGCAGCGTCTCCAGGTCGGGCTTGCGCTTCTTTCGCGCCTTCTTGTCCTCGGGCAGCTCACCTGCGAAGACGCGGTGCAGGCGGCCAGGCGCCGCAGCGTCGCGAAAGACCGCGAGGTGCAGCTCGTCGTCGGCCATGACGTAGGCGCGGCCGTGGCGGCAGACCAGGCCGCTGGCCGCGCTGAGGAAGCTCATGCCGCGCGGGTGCGTGCTGGCGTCGACGTCGAGCTGGCGCAAGCGGTGCACGGGCAGCGCGGCGGCGTGTTCGAAAGCTTGGCGCATGCGCCGACGGTAGCAGTGCGCATGGCAGCGAAGAAAACAAAAGCGCCCCGGCCAGGCGGAGCGCTTCGTGCGAACCCAATCACGCCCGAAGGCGCGGGTTTCAGCTGTGCTGGGTGCCTTCGATGTGGGCCACGAGCGCCGCACCGGGCTCGCTCGTGGCCAGGCCATTGACGCTGGCGAGCATCACGAAGGTCATGGTCAGGGCCGTGGCGAAAGAGGCCAGGCGGGAGATCAGGCTGGTGTTCATGGTGTGTTCCTTCAGGTGTGTGGGGGCAGAAGCGATGGTGGGACTGTGCACTTCGCACCCTTGCCCAGCCAGCGCCTTGCGACGAGTTGCAGCCGCCGTGCAATGAGCTGCCATGCGTCGCGATGGAGCGCCGCGCAAGGCCGCAGAAACGCGCCGCCACAAACGCCTTCCCAGCGGCGGCGCAATCCGTTGAAATCGGCCCACCCATGCTCCAGGCCCATGCCATGACCCATACCCCGGCCACCCCCGCGCTGCGCGACTACGCCCTGGCCGACAACCTGCGTGCCACAAGCGGCACCGTCTGGCTCACCGGCACGCAGGCGCTGGTGCGTTTGATGTTGATGCAGCGTACGCAGGACGACGCCGCCGGCCTGCACACCGCCGGCTTCGTCTCGGGCTACCGCGGCAGCCCGCTGGGCATGGTCGACCAGCAGATGTGGAAGGCGGCCAAGCTGCTGGCTGCGGCCAAGGTCGAATTTCTGCCGGCCATCAACGAAGACCTGGCCGCCACCGCCTGCCTGGGCACGCAGCGTGTGGTGCTGTCCGAGCAGCGCAAGGTGAATGGCGTCTACGCCCTGTGGTACGGCAAAGGCCCGGGCGTGGACCGCGCCGGTGATGCGCTCAAACACGGCCATGTCTACGGCGCCAGCGCGCAAGGCGGCGTGCTGGTGGTGTGCGGTGACGACCACGGCTGCGTCTCGTCGTCGATGCCGCACCAGAGCGACGGCGCGCTGATGCACTACGGCATGCCAATCCTGCACCCGGCCAACGTCGCCGAGTACCTGGAGTTCGGGCTCTACGGCTGGGCCTTGTCGCGCTTTTCCGGCGCCTGGGTCGGCTTCAAGGCCATCAGCGAAGTCGTCGAGTCGGGCATGACGGTCGACCTCGATGCCGTGCCGCTGGACTTCGGCCTGCCGGTGGACTTCGCGCCGGCGCAGTCGCTGCACGTGCGCGCGGTCGACCTGCCTTCGCTAACGCTGGAAGCACGTGCCGCCGAGAAGCTCGACGCCGTACGTGCGTTTGCGCGCGTGAACATGGTCGACAAGCACATCGTCGCCAGCCCGCGCGCCACGCTGGGTATCGTCACCGTGGGCAAGGCGCACTTCGATTTCATGGAAGTGCTGCGCCGGCTCGACCTCGACCCCAATGCGCTGGCCGCGGCCGGCGTGCGCGTCTACAAGGTCGGGCTGGTGTGGCCGCTGGAGCCCACGCGCATCCTTGAATTTGCGCAGGGCTTGCAGGAAGTGCTGGTGATCGAAGAGAAAGGCGCTTTCGTCGAACGCCAGATGAAAGAGCTGCTGTACGGCCTGCCCGACGGCCAGCGCCCGCGCATCGCCGGCAAGACCACGCCCGAAGGCGCGCCGCTGCTCAGCGCGCTCGGTGAGCTGCGGCCGTCGCGCATCATGCCGGTGGTGGCCGACTGGCTGGCGCGGCTGAACCCGGCGCTGGACCGGCGCGAACGCGTAGTCGACTTCACCATGCCGCAGCTGCTGGCCAACGCTGCCGACAGCGTGAAGCGCCAGCCCTACTTCTGCAGCGGCTGCCCGCACAACAGCAGTACCAAGGTGCCCGAAGGCTCGCGCGCGCTGGCCGGTATCGGCTGCCACTTCATGGCGAGCTGGATGGAGCGCAACACCGAAGGCCTGATCCAGATGGGCGCCGAGGGCGTGGACTGGGTCGCCGCGTCGCGCTTCACGAACGAGGCGCATGTCTTCCAGAACCTCGGCGACGGCACCTACTTCCACAGCGGCCTGCTCGCTATCCGCCAGGCCGTGGCCGCGGGCACGCGCATGACCTACAAGATCCTCTACAACGACGCGGTGGCGATGACCGGCGGCCAGCCGGTGGACGGCCAACTCTCGGTGCCGGAGATCGCGCGCCAGGTGCAGGCCGAAGGTGCGACGCTGATCGCCATCGCTTCCGACGACATCGCCAAGTACCGCGGCCAGGCATCGCAATTCCCGCCCGGCACGACTTTTCATGACCGCAGCGAGATGGACGCGGTGCAGCGCCGTTTGCGCGAAGCCGAAGGTGTGACGCTCTTGATCTACGACCAGGTCTGCGCTGCCGAGAAACGCCGCCGCCGCAAGAAGGGCGAGCTCGATGATCCGACGACGCGTGTCTTCATCAACCCGCAGGTATGCGAAGGCTGCGGTGATTGCGGCGTGCAAAGCAATTGCCTGTCGATCGTGCCACTGGAGACCGACTGGGGACGCAAGCGCGCCATCGAACAGAGCTCGTGCAACAAGGACTACTCCTGCGTCAACGGCTTCTGCCCGAGCTTCGTCACGCTCGAAGGCGCGGTGTTGAAAGCGCGCAAGAGCGATTTGTTCGAAGGCGACGTGCTGGCACGCGAGATCGCAGCCATCGGTTCGCCTGCGGCCTGGGAATGGACCGGCCCGTTCGACATGCTCGTCACCGGCGTCGGCGGCACCGGCGTCGTCACCGTGGGCGCGCTGGTCACCATGGCCGCGCACCTCGAAGGCCAGCAGGCGTCGGTGCTCGACTTCATGGGCTTCGCGCAAAAGGGCGGCGCGGTGCTGTCGTTTGTGCGCGTCGCGCCGACCTTGGACCTGTTGAACCAGGTACGCATCGATACCCAGCAGGCCGACATCGTGCTCGCCTGCGACATGGTGGTAGGTGCCTCGCCCGACGCGCTGGGCACCGTCAAGCACGGCCGCACGCAGATCATCGCCAACGCGCATGAGATCGCCACCGCGGCCTTCGTGCGTGACGCCGACGCCACGCTGCACGCTGATGCGCTGCTGGCAAAGATGCGCTTTGCCGCGGGCGACGCACAACTGCGCTGCATAGCCGCGCAGGCCATCTGCCAGGCACTGCTGGGCGACACCATGCCGAGCAACATCGTCATGCTCGGCGCGGCCTGGCAGGCGGGCTGCGTGCCCGTGAGCCTGGCGGCGCTGATGCGCGCGATCGAACTCAACGCCGTGGCGGTGGACGCGAACAAGGCGGCGTTTGCGCTCGGGCGGCTGGCGCTGGCCGCGCCTGCGGCGCTGCAAAGACTGAGCGGTGCGCCGGCTCAAGTTGACGCCGAGCCTGAAGCGCTGGACGGCGAACAAGGCCTGATCGCGCGGCGTTCGCGCTTCCTGCAGGCCTATGGCGGCGCCGCGTATGTGCGGCGTTATCAATCACTCGTTGAAAAGATCCGTGCCGCCGAGTCAGTGCTGCCGCAAGCAGCCGGCCAGGCGCTGGAACTCACGCGCGCCGTGGCTTTCAGCTTCGCCAAGCTCATCGCCATCAAGGACGAGTATGAGGTCGCGCGGCTGCACGGCAGCGGCGAGTTCCAGGCACAACTGCGCGCGCAGTTCGAGAGCTGGGGGCGCATCAACTTCCACCTCGCGCCACCTTTGTTGGCGCGGCGTGGGAGCGACGGCAAGCCGAAGAAGATGCGCTTCGGACCGTGGCTGCTGCCGGTTTTCAAAGTCCTTGCGCGAATGCGCGGCCTGCGCGGCACGGTGTTCGATGTCTTCGGCTATAGCGCCGAGCGGCGTTTGGAGCGCGGCCTGGTCAGCGACTTTGAGGCGCGCATCGCCGCACTGCTTCCTGGCCTGGATGCGGCACGGCTGCCCGTGGCCGTGCTCATCGCGCGCGTGCCGGAGAGCATTCGCGGTTACGGCCACGTCAAGCTCGCCAGCCTGACCACGGCACAGGCACGCTGGCGTGAACTGGCGGACCGCTGGGAAGGCCGCAGCGGCGCGCCGGCCGATGCCGCGCCGCGCCGCTCGATCGCTATCCGCGCCGCGGTGTGAAGCCGGTCAGCCCGGCGTGGGGCTGCGGTAGAGGAAGGCCACGAGCGAGCCCAGCAGCAGCATCAAGACGCTGTCGAAGATGATCTGCTTGATCACCAGCGCGCCGGGCATCGGCTGCACTGCGTAATAGATCATGTAGGTGGCCACCACCGCCAGCAGCGCAATGGCCGCGCCGAAGCGCAGGCCCTGCGCGAGCCAGGGTTTGGCCTCGGCGCCGCGCGCGTAGATCCACACAAACGCGCCGGCCATGATGACGTGGGCCAGCAGCATGAAGGGGAAGTAGGCCTGCGAGTCGGCTTCGTTGCGGAACATCTGTTTCAGGTTGGCATAGTCGGCGCCGAGCAGCACGCCATGCACGACGAAACTGCCGACCATCCAGGCGATGAAGATGGCGATCCAGGCGATGAAGAATTTTTTGTTCAAAGGTGTCTCCTCGTTTTGGGCGCTAGCAAACTACGCATCCGCCGTGCGCCTTGGCAGCGGATACGCCGGGTCGTTGTAACCCGGGGTTGAAGGATGGCCCGGCGCGACGAGCGCGTCGACGAAGGCTTCGTCTTCGGCATTCAGCTTGACGTCGAGCGCCGGTGCGTAGTCCAGCCATTGCGCCAGCGTGCGCGGCCCGGCGATGACGGCGCTGACGGCCTGGTGCGCCAGCACCCATGCGGTGGCGAAATGGGCGAGCGCGATGCCGCGCGATTCAGCGTGAACTTTCAGCTTCTGCGCGATCAGCAATGACTCCTCGCGGAACTCGGTCTGCATCATGCGTGTGTCCTTGCGCGCCGCGCGCGTGCCTTCGGGCGGCGGCGCACCGGGCGTGTACTTGGCGGTGAGCACGCCGCGGGCGATCGGGCTGTAAGGCACGACGCCGATGCCGTGGTGCTGGCAGGCCGGCAGTACCTCGGTCTCGGGCAAACGGTTCAGCAGGTTGTAGTAGGGCTGGCATACCACCGGGCCGGGCATGCCCAGGCGCTGCGCCATGTGCACGGCCTCACCAATGCGCCAGGCGCGGAAGTTGGAGACACCCCAGTAGCGGATCTTGCCGTCGCGCAGCAGCTGCTCCAGCGCGCGCAGCGGCTCTTCCAGGTCCATGCCATGGAAGTCGCGGTGCAGGTAGAGGATGTCGAGGTGCGTGGTCTGCAGCCGCGTGAGGCTGGCCTCGACCTCACGCAGCATCCAGGCGCGCGAGTAGCCGACTTCGTTCGGCGCCTTGCTCATCGCATTGCCCAGCTTGCTGGCCAGCACCCAGTGCTGGCGCTCGGCCTTGATGAGCGGGCCGAGCATCGTCTCCGACGCACCCTTGGTGTAGACGTCGGCCGTGTCGATGAAGTTCACGCCCGCCTCGCGCGCGCTGGCGACGATACGGCCGGCTTCGGCCGCATCGGTCTGGTCACCGAACATCATCGCGCCCAGGCACAGGCGCGACACCTGCAACGGGCTTTTGCCCAGCGATTTGTAATGCATGGGTTCTTTCGTTGTCAGCTATCGGGAGGGCATCAGACCGCGGCCGCACTCGGCCGCGCCGCCATGCGCTCGCGCCAGGCTGCAAGATGCGGCAACCCGGCTTCGTCGAGTTTGAATTTCATCAGCCCACGCGCGAACTCGACGGCACAGAAGGCGGTGATGTCGGCGATGGTGAAACGCGCGCCGGCCATCCATGGCTGTATGGCCAGGCGCGCATCAAAGAGGGCGGCGTTGCGCCGCGCGAGCTCACTCTGCGCTTTGGCGTACTCGGCGATCTGCGTGCCTTCCAGCACCGCCAAGCCCGGGTGGCCGTGGCGTATCCACTGTGCCAGCGGCGCCATCAGGTAGTGCTCGCACTGGCGGTCGGCCATCTCGACGAAGGCGCGCTCGGTGGCGTCGGTGCCCATCAGATTGGGCTCGGGGTGAAGGCCCTCGAGGTAGCTGCAGATGGCGCGTGTTTCCGAAAGAAAGCGGCCGTCGTCGAGCTGCAGCACCGGCACTTTGGCAAACGGGCTGCGCGCCAGGTGCTCAGCGCTTTGATGCTGCTGTTCGTTAAGCGCCAGGTTCTGCACCTCGATGCCGGTGATGCCCTTCTCGGCGATGAACATCAAGACGCGGCGCGGGTTCGGCGCGCGGTGGGCGGACAGCAGTTTCATGATGGCCTTTCGTGTCAGGTTCAGGCAAACGTTAGTCTGATGAAGCTACTCAGCTTTCGCGCCCGAGTCCTTCACCACCTTGGCCCACTTGGTGATCTCGGTCGCCTGGTAGCGCGACAGTTCTTCGGGCGAAGAAATCCACGGCTCCAGGCCCAGCGTCTTGAGTTTGTCGACGACGTCGGGCAGCTTGAACACGCGCTGCATCTCGGCGTTCACACGCAGCACGATGTCGCGTGGCGTGCCGGCGGGTGCGAACACGGCGAACCAGGTGGTGGCTTCGAAGCCGGGCACGGTCTCGGCCACGGTGGGCACGTCCGGCGCGGCGCCGGAGCGCGTGGCGGTGGTCTGCGCCAGCGCGCGGATCTTGCCTTCCTTGGCCATCGGCAAGGCCGAGGGCATGTTGTCGAACATCAGCTGGATCTGCCCGCCCACCAGGTCGGGGATGGCGAACTGCCGGCCTTTGTAGGGCACATGCGTCATCGAGGTGCCGGTCATCGACTTGAAGAGTTCGCCCGAGACATGCACCGACGAGCCGATGCCAGGCGAGCCGAACGAGAGTTTGTTCGGGTTGGCTTTCATATAGCTGATGAGCTCGGCCACGCTCTTCACCGGCAAGTCGTTGGTGACCACCAGCAGGTTCGGCGCGGAAGCGACATGGGCCACAGGGGTGAAGTCGCGCACCATGTCGTAGGGCATCTTGCTGTACAGCGCGCCGTTGATCGAATGCGTGCCCACCGTGCCCATCACCAGCGTGTAGCCATCGGCCGGCGCCTTGGCCACGAAGTCGGCGCCGATGTTGCCGCCGGCGCCGGGTTTGTTGTCGATGACGACGGGTTGTCCCAGCTGCGCCTTGTCGCTGAACAGGCGCGCCAGGATGTCGGGCGCACCACCTGGCGGGAAGGTCACGACCATGCGGATCGGCTTGTTCGGGAAGCCTTGGGACCACGCCGGGCCAGCGGTGGCCGCCAGCAGCAAGAGCAGTGCAAACCACAGGCGGTGCGTCATCGTCTCTCCTCGTCTTGGGGGCATAGGGCCAGGCTGGTGATGCGGCGCGCATTGTGGCGCGCACTTTGTCGAGCTTGACATCCGTAGCGACTATATGTGACCATTCTGGCACATATGAAGGTCGCCGTCGACAACGACAACCAGCGCCTCGACGCAGTGTTCTTCGCGCTCGCGTCCGAGCCGCGACGGCGCATCCTCGACGTGCTCAAGCTCGAGCCCGGCTGCAACGTGAATCGTGTCTGCGCGCACCTCGAAGCCGACATCGGCCGCTTCGCCGTGATGAAGCACCTGTCGACGCTCGAAGCTGCGGGCCTGGTGATCGCCCAACGCTCGGGCCGCGAGCGCTTGTTGTGGCTCGACCCGACCCCGATCCAGTGGATCCACCAGCGCTGGACGACCGAGTTCAGCGCTTACTGGGCGGCGCGATTGACGCAACTGAAATTCAGCGCCGAGGGCGCCGAAGTCACCCGACTCCCCACCACCCGCAAGAAGAGGCCCGCCGCATGAGCGAGATAAAGACACAACCCGATGCCATTTTTCGCATCGTCATCCAGGCCGACATCCACCGGGTGTGGCGCGAGCTGGTCAAGACCGATGAAGCACAAGGCGCGGTCTTCAACGCCTGGCTGCACAGCACCGGCCTGGTGCCAGGCGGGCGCATGCAGATGCGCACCGGCAGCGGCAAGCATGTGCTGGTGGTGGGCGAGGTGCTGGCGATGGACCCGCCCCACCGCTTCGTGCACAGCCACCGTTTCACGCAGCACGACGACCCGGTGTGCCAGGTCGCCTACGAACTTAAACCGGTGGATGGCGGTGTGGAAGTCACGCTGAAGGTGACGGGCATGGTGGCGGGCACGGCCACCGCCAAGAGCATGCAACAGGGCGGCACCATGATCCTGAATTCGCTCAAGGCGATAGCCGAAACCGGCCGGCCACCGCTTGCCATCCGGCTCATGTACCTGGGCTTCGACTGGTTCGAGTTCGTGCTGCCCAGGCGCACGCGCAGTGAACATTGGCCGCTTGCATGACGTACTTACATAACGAACCTGCACAACGTTCAAACCGACACCACATCGACCACAAGGAGCACACCATGGCCGACCCTCAAGCCGCGCTCGCCACCCAGCTGCGCAACATCGAAACCAGGACCGGCAAGAGCCTCGCGCAGCTGTGCCAACTCATCACGCAAAGTGGCCTGAGCAAGGTGAGCGAGCAGCGTTCGATGCTGATGCAGACTCTGGGCCTGGGCTACGGCGACGCCAATTCGCTGGCCTTGCGCGCCAAGGCCGCCGCCGTGCCACAGGCGCCGAGCGAAGACCCGCTGGACGCCATCTACAGCGGCAACAAGGCCGGTTTGCGCGCGCTGCACGAGCAGCTGATGGCGGCCATCGGCAAACTCGGTGCGTTCGAGATCGCGCCGAAGAAGAGCTACCTCAGCCTGCACCGCAAGAAGCAGTTCGCCATGCTGGGGCCGGCCACCAAGGACGCGCTCGAACTTGGCCTGAACGCGAAAGACCTACCGCCGGCATCGCGGCTCAAGGCCATGCCGCCGGGCGGCATGTGTCAGTACGCCTTGCGTATTAGCGATGCCAAGGAGATTGATCCGCAGTTGCTGGGCTGGGTGCACCAAGCGTTTGACGCGGCGGGCTGATACCAGGTTGCCATCGATCACGTAAGCGGGGCGATGTGGGAAGGAACGCGCTGGCCGATGTCGAGAGAGGGCGTGCATGCGCCGCAGCGGCAACGCCGAGGCCGCCCAGGCCGCTGCGGGCGCGAGCGTCGGTCGGCCCTGACGGGCCGACTTCCCTCCGACGCCAGGCCAAATCGCTTCCGGCGCCACTCGCCGACTGCCCGCCGCGGCCTGAGCGGCCTCGGCTTTGGTCAGCAGGGGTGGCGATCGAGCAGGTGCCGCGCTGCGGCGGGTGGCTTGTAGCGGGTGGCGAGAATGGCGAGGGGGCAGGTGGAGATCGACTCGTTGCTGTCCTTCCACCCGCGGCGGTGGACAACAGCAATGCAGCGGTTGCTGCCGGTCGCGATCGATCTGGCACCCTATCCGAAGATCCGCGCCTACCTGCAACGCATGGGCGAGCGCCCCGCGCATCGGCGCGCGATGGCCAAGGGCGATCCGGAGTTGAAGCCGATGCTGAGCTGAGCTCGGGCGTCCGAACCGTGAGCACCCTGACCGCTGGCCAACCGCTTGGCTAGGCGGCCGTATCACCGACGGCCGCGAAATCGATGGCGCGATTGGCGACTTCGAGCGCCGGCAAGTTGCTGTCGACCCGTGCGCCGGCACTGACAGGCAACCCATTCATGTCTGAGGCTATCGACAAGATCGAGCGAATTTTTGTCACGCCGAAATCCTTTGAACACAGAATCGCCGCTCCGTATTCACTTTCCCCTTTCTCTGCAAAGGTAGGAGTTCCAAATGAGTAGCGACAAGACCGAAGCAAAGTGCCCGTTTAGACAAGGTGCAGGCGGTGGCACGACCACCCGCGACTGGTGGCCGCAGCAGTTGCGCGTCGACCTGCTTCATCAGCACTCCTCCAAATCCGATCCGTTGGGAAATGACTTCGACTACGCCGAGTCTTTCAAGAGTCTCGACTTGGCGGCCGTCAAGAAAGACCTTTCTGCCTTGATGACGGATTCACAGGATTGGTGGCCGGCGGACTTCGGCCACTACGGGCCGCTGTTCATTCGCATGGCGTGGCACAGCGCTGGCACCTACCGCATCGGCGATGGCCGCGGCGGTGCAGGCCGCGGGCAGCAGCGTTTCGCACCATTGAACAGCTGGCCGGACAACGTGAGCCTCGACAAGGCCCGCCGTCTGCTATGGCCCATCAAGCGGAAGTATGGCCAGAAGCTCTCGTGGGCCGATCTGATGGTTCTGACCGGCAACGTGGCGCTCGAGACCATGGGCTTCAAGACCTTCGGTTTCGCCGGCGGCCGCGCGGACGTATGGGAGCCTGACCACGACGTGTACTGGGGTCGCGAGTCGAAGTGGCTGGGCGGCGACCTGCGCTACTCACAGGGTTCGCCCGGCGTCGAAGAAGGCCACGGCGTTCTCGTGAAGGACGACGACAGCGAAGTGCCGCACACGCGCGACCTCGAGAACCCGCTGGCCGCCGTGCAGATGGGCCTGATCTACGTCAACCCGGAGGGACCGGACGGCAAACCCGACCCCATCGCCGCCGCGCGCGACATCCGCGACACCTTCGCCAGAATGGCGATGGACGACGAAGAGACGGTGGCGCTGATCGCAGGCGGTCATTCCTTCGGTAAGACCCACGGCGCGGCCGAGTCGATGCATGTCGCCGAAGAGCCCGAGGCGGCCGGCATCGAGGCCCAGGGCTTCGGCTGGAAGAACAGCTTCGGCAGCGGCAAGGGCGGCGACACGATCACCAGCGGACTGGAGGTCACGTGGACCACCACGCCGACGAGGTGGAGCAACAACTTCTTCGAGAACCTGTTCGGCTTCGAATGGGAACTGACGAAGAGCCCGGCGGGCGCTCACCAGTGGGTGGCCAAGGGCGGCGCGGGTGCCGGCTCCATCCCGCATGCGCACGACCCCGCCAAGCGCCTGGCGCCGACCATGCTGACCACCGACCTCTCGCTGCGCCTGGACCCGGCCTACGAAAAGATTTCGCGGCGTTTTCTCGCCAACCCCGATCAGTTCGCCGACGCTTTCGCGCGCGCCTGGTTCAAGCTCACGCACCGCGACATGGGGCCGCGGGCCCGCTATCTCGGGCCCGAGGTGCCGGCCGAAGAACTGATCTGGCAGGACCCGATCCCGGCGCTCGACCACCCTCTTGTCGATGCGCAGGACATCGAGTCGTTCAAGAAGAAGGTGCTTGCATCGGGGCTGAGCGTCGCGCAGCTCGTCTCGACGGCATGGGCGTCGGCGTCTACCTTCCGCGGCTCCGACAAGCGTGGCGGCGCGAACGGCGCGCGCATTCGTCTGGCGCCACAAGTGAACTGGGCCGTCAATCAGCCCGAACAACTGGTCAAAGTGCTTCAGGTGCTTGAAGGCATACGCGGCGAGTTCAATGCGTCGCAAGTGGGCGGCAAGAAGATCTCGCTGGCCGACCTGATCGTGCTCGCCGGTGGCGCAGCCGTCGAGAGGGCGGCGCGCGACGCCGGCCACGAGGTCAGCGTTCCTTTCGCGCCGGGCCGGGGGGACGCCTCGCAGGTACAAACGGATGTGGTGTCGTTCGCACCTCTGGAACCGGTCGCCGACGGCTTTCGCAACTACCAGAAGGCGCGCTACGCGGTGCCGGCCGAGGAGCTGCTGCTCGACAAGGCGCAGCTACTCACGCTCACCGCGCCCGAGATGACCGTGCTCGTCGGTGGCCTGCGCGTACTGGGGGCAAACGTAGGCGCGTCCGCGCACGGCGCGTTCACTCGCAAGCCCGGCGTTTTGAGCAACGACTTCTTCGTCAACCTGCTCGACATCGGAACCGAGTGGAAGGCCACTTCCGATGCCGGGGAGCAGTTCGAAGGGCGTGCGCGCGACACAGGCGAACTCAAGTGGACGGCCACTCGGGTCGATCTGATCTTTGGGTCGAACTCGCAATTGCGCGCCATTGCCGAGGTCTATGCGAGTGGCGACGCACAGGCGAAGTTTGTGGAGGACTTCGCGGCCGCGTGGACCAAAGTGATGAATCTGGACCGTTTCGATATCGCCTGAGACCCGGACGAGCACTCCCCTCCTGGTCTCACGAAGGTGCTGCACTCTTTGTTGAACTCGCGCGCGCTAACCATCTAGTCGAAAGGACGAGTGAAGCGGGAATCGAAACACACTTGGAACCCTGAGCAGGTGCGGGTGCGACTTGACGTTTGGCGTCAGCCTATCAGGGGCCGCCGTCGAACACCGCGTCACTGGGTCGCTCGCATTGCGCGATGCAGGGCCCCGACGGCCCGGTGGTGATGCTCAATCTTCTGAAGTTCCGCGAGCGAGCGAACTACCCCGCAGGGGCGCCCCACGCGCCCTGCTCAGGTGCGGAGGCCTACCGCAGGTACCAGACGGCATTCGTGGAAACGGTGGGCGACGTGAGCCGCGCTGAGGTGGTGTGGGAAGGGAAGGTCGACAGACCCTTCATCGGCGATGCCAACCAGGACTGGGACAAGTGCCTGCTGGTCCGCTATCCGAGCCGCCAGCACTTCCTCGCGATGATGGCCAACACTGCGTATCGCGAGGCGCTAGTCCATCGCTATGCGGGCCTCGAGCGAACCATTCTCTTGCAGATGCAGGGCTGAAGACTCGAAAGGGGCGTGGCAGAACCTCGCGGCTTGGACGGGTCGAAGTACGTGACATCCGAGTGGTTCAGGTACGACTCGTAGCCAGATGGCTGGGCCAGCCACTGAAAGAGCCGCATTGGGTGTGCCAGCGTCGCGTCCGTGACATTGCTTAGCTTGCCGCGGCCGGTCGGGCCATTCTGCTCGGCCTGGCGCTTCTGGTATCCCACCGCCTGTTTGAAGTGGAGCGCCTTGAAGTCGCCGCATCGACGGGCAGCCTGGAGCCGACCGAGCGTGTGAAGCAATGGATACGGCACCGCCATGGTCAGGGATTGAGCGTCTGAGCCAGCTGTCCACCGCTGTTCGCGAGGCATGCCGAGCGAGGGGCTGCTTTGCTTCGACCGATCGGGAGCAGTGAACGTCTGGAACGGGTCGATTGCCGGCCCAAACGACCGACCGCTGACCGGCACCCGATCTTGTGGCTCGTCAGGTATAGGCGTCCGCCGACATTCGCCGGCCAAATCCCAGCGACAGCAACCAGTC
>JANLYV010000202.1:0-26200 GCA_031365825.1 Rubrivivax sp.
CACCGTGCCGATGTCCTTGTCGCCGCGCCCCGACAGGTTGACCAGCAGGTGCTGATCGGCTTTCATCGTTGCTGCCAGCTTCATCGCGTAGGCCACCGCATGGCTGGACTCCAGCGCCGGGATGATGCCTTCGGTGCGGCAAAGGCGGTGGAAGGCGGCGAGTGCTTCGCCGTCTTCGATGGCCACGTATTCGGCGCGGCCGATGTCCTTCAGGTAGGCATGCTCCGGGCCGACGCCGGGGTAGTCCAGGCCGGCCGAGATCGAGTGCGTTTCGGTGATCTGGCCGTTCTCGTCCTGCAGCAGGTAGGTGCGGTTGCCGTGCAGCACACCGGGCGTTCCAGCTGAGAGCGACGCCGCGTGTTTGCCCGTCTCCAGTCCCTGCCCGGCCGCCTCGACACCGATCAGCCGGGTGCCCTCCTGCGGGATGTAAGGGTAGAAGATTCCCATGGCGTTGCTGCCCCCGCCGACGCACGCAATCACCGCGTCGGGCTGGCGCCCCCACTGCGTCTGCATCTGCGTGATGCTCTCGATGCCGATCACGCTCTGGAAGTCGCGCACCATCGTCGGGTAAGGGTGTGGGCCGGCCACGGTGCCGATGATGTAGAACGTATTTTCAACGTTGGTGACCCAGTCGCGCAGCGCTTCGTTCAGCGCGTCCTTCAGCGTCTTGCTGCCCGATTCCACCGGCATCACTTTCGCGCCGAGCAGGTGCATGCGGTAGACGTTGGGGCTTTGGCGCTTGATGTCTTCGCTGCCCATGTAGACCACGCACTCCATGCCATAGCGCGCGCAGATGGTGGCGGTGGCCACGCCGTGTTGGCCGGCGCCCGTCTCGGCGATGACACGTGGCTTGCCCATGCGCCGCGCGAGCAGCGCCTGGCCGATGGTGTTGTTGACCTTGTGTGCACCGGTGTGGTTCAGGTCTTCGCGCTTCAGGTGGATCTGCGCGCCACCGATTTCGCGGCTGAGTCTTGCAGCGTGGTAGATCGGGCTCGGTCGGCCGACGAAGTGCGCCAGCTCGTAGCGAAACTCGGCCACGAACTCGGGGTCCTGGCGGTACTTGTCGTAGGCCGCCTGCAACTCGTCGAGCGCGTGGATCAGGGTCTCGGCGACAAAAGTGCCGCCGTAAGGCCCGAAGTGCCCGCGGGCATCGGGCTGTTGGTAGTTCAGCATGAGGGACTTTCGATTCAGGTGGCCAGCTGCTCGTCAGCCCGACGCACTGCGTCACAGAACTGGCGCATCAGCGCGGCATCCTTGATGCCTTTGGCTGACTCCACGCCAGAGCTCACATCAACGGCCCAAGGCCGGACGCGAGTCACCCCCTCGATCACGTTTGCCGGATTCAACCCACCAGACAAAACGACGGGAAGGGGCACGTTTGCTGGAATCTGTGACCAATCGAAAACCTTTCCGCCCCCGCCGTAGGCATCGATGAAGGCATCGAGCAACAAGGCTTTTGCGCGGGGGTATGAAGCGGCAAAGTCTAACAAATCGAAACCGCTGGCCATGCGCGCGGCGCGCAGGTAAGGGTGGCCGGCGGCATCACATTGGGCGGGCGTCTCGTCACCATGAAATTGCCACAGCGCCTGCGGCATCGCCTGGCGCGCAGCGTCGAGCTCGGTCGGTGTGGCGTTGACGAACAACAGCACCGGCGTCACGAAGGGTGGCAGCCGCCGCGCCAGTTCGTTGGCGCGGGCCTGTGTGACATGGCGCGGGCTCTTCTCGAAGCGCACGAAGCCGACCGCGTCGGCGCCGGCCATGACGGCAGCGTCGATGTCCTGATCGCGCGTGAGCCCACAGATCTTGATGCGCGTGCGGCTCATCGCAAGGTGGCGCCGTCAGGCAATCCAGTCGATCGTCGGCGCATGGGACGGCAGCTCATGCCGGGCATCGTAGTACGGGCCCAGAAAGTACAGGCCATCGGGCGCGAAGGTGGGCGCGGCAACGCTGCGGTCATGCGCGGCCAGCACCTCGGCCAGCCACGCCACTGGTCTGCGCCCGCTGCCTACCGCCATCAGGCAGCCCATCAGGTTGCGCACCATGTGGTGCAGGAAGGCGTTGGCGTCGAAGTCGAAGTGCCAGTAGGCGCCGCGCTGTTGAATGTCGATGGCGCGCATGGTCTTCACCGGGTTGCGCGCCTGGCAATCGATCGAGCGAAACGACGAAAAGTCATGCTCGCCGACAAGCAATGCTGCGGCCGTGCGCATCGCATCCAGGTGCAGCGGCCGGAAGACCCAGCCGCACAGCCCCGACTCCAGCGACGGCCGTACCGCCGCTTCGAGCAGGATGTAGCGATAGCGCCGCCCCACCGCACTGTTGCGCGCATGAAATTCGCTGCTCACCTTGCGGCACCACTGCACAGCGATGTCGCGAGGCAGGTAGCTGTTGGTGCCGCGTACCCAGGACGCCATCTCACGTTGCAGCGGAGTGTCCAGATGAACCACCTGCTGCAGCGCATGCACGCCCGCATCGGTGCGCCCTGCACACAGCGTGTGGACCGGCGCGCTGGCGAACTGCGTCAGCGCATGTTCCAGCCTGTCCTGGACCGTCTGACCATCTGGCTGCGATTGCCAGCCGTGGTACGCACCACCGCGGTAGCTGATGCCCAGCGCCAGGCGCTGGGACATGTCAGCGTTCAAGGCCTGTCAGCCAAGCCCGATCAGCCAAGCCCCGAGAGCATGCCTTGCGCCTTGGCCTTGAGCGCGCCCTCGGCCTTGGCGACGACCTCTTCCAGCAGGTCGCGCGCACCTTCGACGTCACCGATCTGGCGGAACTCTTCGGCCAGCTCGAGCTTGCGCACCAGCGGGTCGCCTGCGTCCATGTGCTCCATCGCGGCGCCGCTTGGCAGCGTGAACTCGCCGAACTCGTCACCCAGCGGCATCGACGACGACGCGGCGGGCGCAGCCGTTGCGGGTGTTGGCGCTGGCGCGTCGAAGTTGCCCAGGTCGAAGTCCAGCGACTCGAGCGACTTGCGCGGCACGGGTACCGGCATCGTCGGTGCCTCGGCGTCGTCGAAGGCAGGGCCAGGAGCAAGGAAATCCTGCGCGCCGATGTCGGCCCCGGTCTGCAAGGGCCGCGTGATTTCGTGCACCGTCGGTGGCTCGTCGCCCAGGTTCAGGTCCAGGTCGACGACCCCGTCGAGCGTGGCCGCATCGGCTGCCGGCTGGAACGCTGCGGGCCCGGGTTTGGCGGCGTGCGGCACCGTCGCGGCGTTGAGTACTTCAACCGCTTCGCCGCCTTCGTTGAACACCTCATGCGGCTTGCCGCCAGGCGCGTACATCGGGTTCTCGGGGTCGATCTCGTGACCCATCGTCTGCGCGTGTGCCCAGTCGTCGCCTTCACCATGGGTGAGCGTGTGCAACTGCGTCGCCAACAGCTCGAAGCCCTTTGTGTCGCGCCGCTTGGCATAAACCTCGAGCAGCTTGGTGCGGATGGCCATGCGGTCCGGGTTGGCACGCATGGCCTCTTTCAGGATCTCCTCGGCCTGAAGGTCGCGGCCGTAGGCCAGGTAGACGTCGGCCTCAGCCACCGGGTCGACATCACCGATGGCGTCGAGCTGGCTGAGCGAGTAGCTCATCGACGACGAAGCGCTGCTGGAGCCGGCATCCTTGGTGTCGATACGCTGGCCACCGCTCTGGCCGAAGAACGAGTCGGGCTGCAAACGGCTTTCGAGGAAGGACGTCTCGCCCGGGCGTTTGCGTCCGCCACCGCGCAGGCGGTAGAGACCGAGGCCGGCCAACAAGGCTACCAGCACGCCGGCGCCCGGCAGCAACCACGGGCTGTCGAGCATGGACGCCAGCATGCCGGGTTCGTCGCCAGCCGATGCGATGGCGGCAGGCTTGGCGGGCGGCAGCGGAGCGGGTGCGGGCGGCGCAACGACCACCGGCGGCACGACCGACGCTGGTGCTGGTGCTGGTGCTGGTGCTGGTGCCGGCGTTGCCGCAGGCACCGGCGGTGTCACCACCACTTTGGCGTTAGGCGCAGGCGCGGGCGTCGCCGCTGGCGCTGCGGGCGTGGCCGCCACCGTGGCCGTGCCCTGCTGCAATTTCTTCAGCTCGTCGACGTTGCGCGACAACTCGGCCAGCCGCGCCGACGCATCCTTGCGCTCGCTGTCCTTGGACAGCTTGGATTCCGGCGCCGAGGCCTGCACCGCCCCTTGCGACAGCTTGAGTTTGTCGGGTGCGGCCGTGGGCTGCTTGCGATCGTCGACCTTGGCCTGTACGGTGCCGGTGGCCTGACGTGTCGAGGCCTGCGTGGCTGCCTGCGGCGCCCCCGAGGCGAGGCGCTGGCGGTAGGCGGCAAAGTCGTTGCTTTGCGTCAGGATCACCTCGCGTGCGGCGCCTGGCGCAATGCTCTTGGCGCTCTCGGCCGAAGGCAGCGAAAGCACGGCGCCAGCCTTGAGGCGATTCATGTTGTCGCCGATGAACGCATCCGGGTTGCCGCGGAACAGCGAGACCAGCATCTGGTCCAGCGACACGCCGCCGCGCAGCGTGCGCGAGGCGATGGCACTGAGCGAGTCGCCACGACGCACGCGGTATTCGTCACCCGACGCCTGGACCGTGCTGGCGGCGGCCGGGGCGGGCACGGGCGCTGCTGACCTGACGGGTGCAGGCGCAGGCGCGGAAGCACGCGGCGCCGGCGCGGTGCGTGGCGCGGCGGCCATCGGCGCTGGCGCGGGTGCGAGTGTTGCAGGCGCAGGCGCGGCGGAAGCCACGGGCGCGGTGGTGGGCGAAGGTGCCGCGGCCACTCGCGTGCTCGGCGGGTCGAACAGCATCGTGTATTCGCGTACCAAGCGGCCTGCCGACCAGGTGGCTTCGACGATCACGTCGACAAAGGGCTCGAGCACCGCACGGTCGCTGGTGACGCGCAGGAAAGGCCGGCCGTCGGCACGGCGGTCCAGTGTCACGTTCGCACCGGACAGCACGGCGTTGTATTCGACGCCGGCGTTTCGATAGGCATCGGGCGGCGCCACGCGCAGCCGGATCGACGCCGCCTCTTCGGGCGTGATGCTGACGACATCGATCTCGGCGCGCAGCGATTCGCCGAGCACCGATAGCACATTGAGTCGGCCCAGGCCCAGGGCCCATGCCGGCTGCGCCAGAAGGCAGGCGGCGGCCATGGCCACCCCCGTCAGCGCAAAGCGTCCAGTGTGGTTCGTGCGGTGCTTCAAGGCGTCTCCCAAAAACGATGGGCGGGCTCTACAAATGAGGCCCGCCATCCGAGCCCTCCCGGGGCCGATGCCGGCAACATGTTGCCGGTGGAAATCACAATAACATCAGGCATCTAGGCTGACAAGCTCATGCAAAGACTGATGTTCATTGGTGAAATGGATTGTTGCGCCTGGATGGTGCCCTGTTGTGGTCGAGCCACATGAAGCATGCGGGCCTTCACTGTTCCAGCACGATGCGCAGCATGCGCCGCAGCGGCTCGGCCGCACCCCAAAGCAGTTGGTCACCGATGGTGTAGGCGCCCAGGTACTGCGGGCCCAGCGCCATCTTGCGCACGCGGCCGACAGGAATGGTCATCGTTCCCGTCACCGCCACCGGCGTCAGGTCGCGCAGCGTCGCTTCCTTGGTATTGGGCACCAACTTGACCCAGGCGTTGTGGCGCGCGATGAGTTGTTCGATGTCGGCCAGCGGCACATCGCGCTTCAGTTTGATCGTCAACGCCTGGCTGTGGCAGCGCATCGCACCGACACGCACGCACAGCGAGTCGATGGGCGTGGCGTTGCTGCCGAAAGCCGGGCCGCGGCCGAGGATCTTGTTCGTTTCGGCGCCGCCTTTCCACTCTTCCAGGCTGGTGCCGTCGCCGCGGTCGGCGTCGATCCACGGAATCAGGCTGCCGGCCAGCGGCACGCCGAAGTGTTCGATCGCGCCGCCACTCAGGCCACGCTGTGTGGCCGCCACCTGGCGGTCGATCTCGAGGATGGCGCTGGCCGGGTCGTCGAGCAAATCGCGCACCGCCGCGTTGACCGTGCCCATCTGCGTCAGCAGCTCGCGCATGTGCTGCGCGCCACCGCCGCTGGCCGCCTGGTAGGTGGTGCATGCCATCCATTCGACCAGGTCGGCCTCGAACAGCGCACCCACGCCCATCAGCATGCAGCTCACAGTGCAGTTGCCGCCGATGAAGTCCTTCACGCCACGTGCCAGCGCGTCCTTGATCACCGGCATGTTGACCGGGTCGAGGATGATCACCGCGTCGTCGTTCATGCGCAGCGTTTTCGCCGCGTCGATCCAATACCCCTTCCAGCCCGCCTGGCGCAGCTTGGGGTAGATAGCCTTGGTGTACTCGCCGCCCTGCGCGGTGATGACGATGTCGCAGCGCTTCAGCGCGGCGATGTCGCCGGCGTCCATCAGCCGTGTTTCGTTCTTGGCGTGGGCCGGTACTGCGCCGCCGGCGTTGCTGGTGGAAAAGAACATCGGCTCGATCAGGGCGAAGTCGCCCTCGGCCTGCATGCGGTCCATCAGCACGGAGCCGACCATGCCGCGCCAGCCAACCAATCCTACGAGTGCCATTCGGATTCCTCTTTGCTCGCTCCGGACCCCATGTTGACTCCCGGCTCGTATCGCCGGGGTCCAGGTGGTGGGGCGAGACGATCCGAGAGCTGCTAGCCCTTGGTAATTTTCGTGGTGGTGGTCGTCAATGCAGCAACCACCGCATCGCCCATCTCACGTGTGCCGACCCGGCGTTTGCCTTCGCTCCAGATGTCACCCGTGCGCAAACCGGCTTCCAGCACGGCAGTCACCGCGCCTTCGATACGGGCAGCGGCTTCGGCCTGGTTGAGTGTGAATTTGAGCATCATGGCAGCGGACAGGATTGTAGCCAGCGGATTGGCCACGCCCCTGCCCGCGATGTCGGGCGCACTGCCATGGCTGGGCTCGTACAGGCCCTTGTTCTGCTTGTCCAGCGAAGCCGAAGGCAGCATGCCGATCGAGCCGGTGAGCATCGCCGCTTCGTCCGACAGGATGTCGCCGAACATGTTGCCGGTGACGATGACGTCGAAGCTCTTGGGCGCCTTCACCAGCTGCATCGCGGCGTTGTCGACGTACATGTGGTCCAGCGCCACGTCGGGGTAGTGCGCGTGCACCTCGCTCACCACATCCTTCCAGAACTGGAAGGTCTCGAGCACGTTGGCCTTGTCCACGCTGGTGAGCTTGCCACGACCGCCTTTCCCACGTTTGCGGGCCGCCTGGAAGGCCACATGCGCAATGCGTTCGATCTCGGGCCGGCTGTAGCGCATGGTGTCGAAAGCTTCTTCGGCACCCGGGAAGTGGCCGTCGACGGCCACGCGGCGTCCGCGCGGCTGGCCGAAGTAGATGTCGCCCGTGAGCTCGCGGATGATGAGGATGTCCAGCCCCGACACCAGCTCGGGCTTCAGGCTCGATGCCTGCGTCAGCTGCGGGTGGCAGATGGCCGGACGGAGATTGGCGAAGAGGCCGAGGTGCTTGCGCAAGCCGAGGATCGCCTGCTCGGGCCGCAACGCGCGTTCGAGCTTGTCGTACTTCCAGTCACCCACGGCGCCGAAGAGGATGGCGTCTGCCGCCTTGGCCAGCGCCAGCGTCGACTCCGGCAAGGGGTGGCCATGCGCGTCGTAGGCGGCACCGCCGACGAGCGCGGTTTCGCTCTCGAACGGCAGCTCTAACGCCTTGAGTACTTTGACAGCTTCGGCAACGATCTCGGTGCCGATGCCGTCACCGGGGAGGATGGCGATCTTCATGGTTCGGTGGGATGGGTTGGGGAAACGGGTGGCGCCGGCGCCTCGCACAGCGCACGTACGAGCTGGTATTCGCAGGCCTTGAAGACGACGTAGGCGGCGATGCTGGCGTAGCCAGTCAGCAGTAGCTCTGCCAGCTGCTGCAGGCCGCCGTCCATCACCGCCATCCAGCCGTGCTCCACCAACAAGTTGATGTTGGCCTTGAGCACGAAAAAAAGATTGAAGGTGCCGGCGCCAAAAGCCATGAAGCTCAGCCCCATCACGACGAACGTCGCCCAGCGCCGCGACAGCACGGCGCGATGGAACCAGCTTCTGAGCACAGGCGCGGCTTCAGAGCGCGCGGTGCGCGAGCCAGGGCTGGCGTGCCAGCCGCTCGGCTTCGAAGGCGCGGATCTGATCAGCGTGGCGCAGCGTCAGCCCGATGTCGTCGAAGCCGTTGACCAGGCAGTACTTGCGGAAGGCCTGCACCTCGAACGCCAGTTCGCTGCCGTCGGGCTTGACCACCACCTGGCGCGGCAGATCGACCAGCAGCAGGTAGCCGACGAAGCCGTGGACCTCGTCGAACAGGCGCGCCACCTCGTGCTCGGGCAGTTCGATCGGCAGCAGCCCGTTCTTGAAGCAGTTGTTGAAGAAGATGTCGGCGTAGCTCGGCGCGATGATGGCGCGAAAGCCGTACTGCCCCAGCGCCCAGGGCGCGTGCTCGCGGCTCGAGCCGCAGCCGAAATTGCGCCGTGCGATCAACACCGAAGCGCCTTGATAACGCGGCTGGTTCAGCACGAAGTCGGGGTTGGGCCGGCGCGTGGCGGGGTCCATGCCGGGCTCGCCCTTGTCGAGGTAGCGCCAGGCGTCGAACAGGTTGGGGCCGAAGCCACCACGCTGGATCGACTTCAGGAACTGCTTCGGGATGATGGCGTCGGTGTCGACGTTCTCGCGGTCCATCGGGGCCACCAGGCCCTTGTGCACGGTGAACGGTGTCATATCAGCTCGCTTGCTAGCTTCAGAACCACGCGGCTACTTCTTCTTGGCCGCATCTTCGATGGTGTTGCCGGCCTTCTTCACATCCTTGCCAACGCCTTCGATGGTGTTGCAGCCGACCAGCACGATCAGCGTGGCGATGAGGGTGATCAGGGTCTTCATGGTGGGCTCCTATGCGGGGTGGTTCAAGCGGGGTGGTTCAAGAAAGGCGGCGCACGTCGACGAAATGCCCTTCGAGCGCGGCGGCAGCCGCCATCGCCGGGCTCACCAGATGGGTGCGGCCGCCGGCGCCCTGGCGACCTTCGAAATTGCGGTTGCTGGTGGAGGCGCAACGTTCGCCGCTTTCCAGCCGGTCGGCGTTCATCGCCAGGCACATCGAACAGCCCGGCTCGCGCCATTCGAAGCCGGCGGCCTGGAAGATGAGGTGCAGGCCCTCGGCTTCGGCCTGGGCCTTCACCAGCCCCGAGCCCGGCACCACCAGCGCCAGGCGTACGTTGGCCGCCACCTTGCCGCCCACCTTGCGCACCACCGCTGCGGCTTCGCGCAGGTCCTCGATACGGCTGTTGGTGCACGAGCCGATGAAGACCTTGTCGATCATGATGTCGGCAATGGCTTTGTTCGGCGTCAGGCCCATATAGGCCAGCGCGCGCTCGATGGCGTCGCGCTTGTTCGGATCCTTCTCGCGCTCGGGGTCGGGCACACGGTCGTCAATCGACAACACCATCTCCGGGCTGGTGCCCCAGGTGACCTGTGGCCGCAAGGTTGATGCGTCGAGTTCGACCACGTTGTCGAACACCGCAACGGGGTCGGATTGCAGCGTGCGCCAGTACGCCACCGCGTGCTCCCACTCGACCCCCACCGGCGCAAACGGGCGGCCGCGCACGTAGGCGATGGTCTTCTCGTCCACCGCCACCAGCCCAGCGCGCGCGCCGGCTTCGATGGCCATGTTGCACACCGTCATGCGGCCTTCCATGCTGAGCGCGCGGATGGCGCTGCCAGCGAATTCGATGGTGCTGCCGGTGCCGCCGGCGGTGCCGATGCGGCCGATGATGGCCAGCACGATGTCCTTGGCGCTGCAGCCGCGCGGCAGTGTGCCTTCGACTTTCACCAGCAGGTTCTTCGCCTTGCGCGCCAAGAGCGTCTGCGTGGCCAGCACATGCTCGACCTCGCTCGTGCCTATGCCATGCGCCAGCGCACCGAAAGCACCATGCGTGGACGTGTGCGAATCGCCGCAGACGACGGTCATGCCGGGCAGCGTGGCGCCCTGCTCCGGGCCGATGACGTGCACGATGCCCTGGCGCTTGTCGAGGAAAGGAAAGTAGGCGGCGGCGCCGACGCTCTTGATGTTGGCGTCGAGCGTGACCACCTGCTGGCGCGAGATCGGATCGGTGATGCCGTCGTAGCCGCGCTCCCAGCCGGTGGTGGGCGTGTTGTGGTCGGCGGTGGCGACGATCGAACTCGTGCGCCAGACCTTGCGCCCGGCCAGCCGCAGCCCTTCGAAAGCCTGCGGGCTGGTGACCTCGTGCACCAGGTGGCGGTCGATGTAGAGCGCGGCGGTGCCGTCGTCTTCTGTGTAGACGACGTGGTCGTCCCAGAGCTTGTCGTAGAGGGTGCGTGCGGTCATGGTGCGGTGCGGATTTGTCGCTTTGGATTGTCAGGCAGATCGAGGCGGTGCATGTGCGTCCGCATGTTGCGCGCGCAGCTCGTCGAAGGAGCTCAGGCGGCCGGCGATGGCACTCGCCGCCACCGTGGCCGGGCTGGCCAGCCAGACCTGGCCCGGGCCTGAGCGGCCGGGGAAGTTGCGGTTGACGGCGCTGATGGTGACCTGCCCGGCGTCTTCGGACGAGCCCGGCCCGCAGTTGGCGCAGGCGCCGCAGGCCGGCTGCAGCATCTGTGCACCGACCGCATCGAAGGCCCGCGTGTAGCCGCGCTCGACGCAGTAATCACGCACCGCCTGGGTGCCGTACTGAAGATACAGGGCCACGCCCGGCGCCGCGCGCAGGCCTTGGGCCGCGGCCCAGGCGAGCACCGCGTGGTACTGGTCGAAGTCGTAGCACTTGCCTGCGGTGCATGAGCCGCCGTAGGCGATGTCGATGCGCGCGCGTTGGCTCAGGTCACTCAAGGCGATGCCGTTGCCGGGGTCACCCGGCTGCGCCACCATCGGCGACAGCAGACGGGCGTCGACCTGCAGCACCTCGGCGTAAGGCGCGCCCACATCGCTGCACATCCACGGCTCGATGACGAAATCGACGCCGCGGCGTTCGCGCAGGAATGCCACGGTCCTGGCGTCGGGTGCCACGATGCCGGTGAAGCCGCCGAGTTCGGCCGTCATGTTGCTCAGCGTCGCGCGCTCGTCGATACCCATGTCGCGAATGGCGGAGCCGGAGAATTCGAAGACGCGGCCGACGCCGGCACCCGTCCGAATCGCCGGCAGCGCCAGCAGGTGCAGCGCCACGTCCTTGGCGCTAACGCCCAACGGCAGCGGCCCCTGAATCTCGATGCGCAGCACCTCGGGCAAGGTGATGCGCACGGCGCCACTGACGAAGGCGCTGGCCATGTCGGTCGTGCCCACGCCAAAAGCCACGCAGCCCAGCGCGCCGGCGTGCGGGGTGTGTGAATCGGTGCCGACCACCAGCTGTCCCGGCAGCGCGTAGCGCTCGGTCATCAGCGCATGCGAGATGCCTTCGCTGCCCTGGTTGCCTTCGTCGCCGGCCTCAAGTGCCTGCAAATAACCGTGGTCTTTCAAACCGTGGCGCCGCACGAACGCGCGATGCGCCTGTGACAGCCGGCGCACGCCCGGCACCAGACCTTGCGCCAGGTGCGCCGGGCTGCGGTGCACGTAGGACAGGTGGTCTTCAAAGCACAGCATCGAGGCCTTGTCATGCGGCGCGTAGCCCTGGCCCAGCGCGGCCTCGAGCAGGTGCGCGCACATGCCGGTGTAGTACTCGTGGATGAAGCGCCAGTCGGCGCGCACAAAGCCACCGGCACCGGCCACCAGCGGCGCTGCCGTGTCCGCGGTGGCCAGGGCATGGCGCTCGATGATCTTCTGGAACAGCGTGCGCGGGCCGGTGTCGGTGGCGGGCGTCGCGCCATGCACCTTCATCGACTGGCCGTAGCGCAGCAAGCCACCGGCGCGCAGCACGGCGGCCGCGAGCGCGTCGCGGCCCGCCAGCAGCTCTTCGATGGCTATCGCTTCACCGCGCTGGATGCGTGGCACGAGCATGAAATCGCTGGACGTGAAGAGGCCCACGTTGTCGGCGTTCTGGCGGTAGATGCGCTCGAAGCTCTCGGCGATCACCAGCCGCACGCCGGCGCTTTGTTCGGCCACCACGCTGTGTTCGCGCGACGAGCCTTTGCCATAACGCTTGCCCGCCACAACGACCTCAAACCCGGCGTCGCAAACCGCGTCTCGCGCAATCGGCCGCTCGCCCGTTGCCGTGAAGCCGGTATAGGGATAACGCCCGAGTTGAGCGTCGAAATGCACCATCACCGGCAGCGGTGAAATCTCGTCAGTCGAGATGTCGTCGCGCAACGCACCGGCCTGCGCTTGCGTCAGGATGGCACCTGCCAACTGCGCACGCACCTGTGCCGGGTCGGCGCACAGCCACAACACCCTGGGCGCAAAGTGCAGGGCGTTCACTGCAACTCGATGCCCGCCTTCTTCACCAGCTTGGCGTACTTGGCCAGCTCGGTGCGGAAATAGGCATGCGCCTGCTCGGGCGAGCTGATGTCGATGACGTTGCCTTGTTTGGCCATGGCTTCTTTCACCGCCAGGTCGGCGAAGGCGGTGACCAGCGCCGCGTGCAATCGCTTGACCTCCGCCGCGGACAAGCCCTTGGGCGCGAGCACGGCGAACCAGGCGTCGACCACGTAGCCCGGCAGGCCTTGTTCGACGAAGGTCGGAATCTCCGGCGCGGCCGGCGTGCGTTTGGCGCTGCTCACGCCTATGGCACGCAGCGCGCCGCTTTTCAGATGCTGCTGCACGCTGGGCAAGGCCGCGGTGGCAAATTCCACCTGGCCGCCGATGAGGTCAGAAATCATGGGCCCCACACCTTTGTACGGCACGTGCAAGGCCTTGGCATCGACCTCGTCGAGGTACATCTCGGCCGCCAGGTGCAGGATGGTGCCGTTGCCGCCCGAGGCGTAGCTCAGCTGTCCCGGCCGGGACTTCAACAGCGCGGCGAATTCCTTGGTGTTCTGCGCCGGCACCTTGGCCGGGTTGACCACCAGCACGATCGGCGTCGAGCCGACGATGGCGATGGGCGTGAAGTCGCCCGGCATGTCGAAGGGCAGCTTCTTGTAGACGCTGGGGAAGATCACGACGTTGTTCGAGACCACGCTCAGCGTCAGGCCGTCGGGGGCGGAACGGGCCATCGCCTGCAGCCCGACGATGCCGCCGGCACCGGCCTGGTTCTCGACCACCACCGGCATGGCCAGCGCCTTGGCCAGCGCCGCCTGCACCGTGCGCGTGATCGTGTCCACGCCCGAGCCGGTGGCATTGGGCAGGATGAACTTGACCACCTTGTCGGCCTGGGCCATGGCCTTGCCGGCGAGCGCCCACGTGGCCAACGTCGCCGCTGCCAGGATCAAGGTGCGTCGCGCCGGGATCGAAAGCTTGATGGGGATCATCCAGGTCTCCGTGTAGGTTGTGCGTTAGCGAACGTGTGGGCTCAAGCCACCACGGCAGCGGCGTGCAGCGCGGCGATACGCTCGTCGGCAAGGCCCAGGCCGCGCAGCAGCGATTGTGTGTGCTCGCCGCGCCGCGGCGGGTGCTGGCGCACCGGCAGCCGCGCGCCGTCGAGCGTGATCGGGAACAACGTCGCCTTCACGCTTTGCCCGGCCTTGTCGCCATCGGGCAAGGTGATGTCGGCCAACGCGCCGGTGCTCAGCAGGTGCACGTCGTCGAGCAGGTCTTCGGGGCGGCGGATGGGCGCGAACGGCAGGCCCGCCGTTTCCATGAGCTGCGCCAGCTCGTCGGCGCTGCGCGGGGCCAGGCGCTCACGCAGCGCCTTCAGCAACGGCTCACGCAGCCCTACACGTTGGTTGTTGGTCGCCAGGGTGGGGTCGGCCTTGAGGTCGCCCAGGCCGAGCACGTCGCAAAAGACCAGCCATTGCGCGTCGCTCACCGCCGCCAGGAAAATCTGCTCGCCGCCCTTCACGGTGAAGACGTCGTACACGGCCCAGGGGTTGTCGCGCGCCGGCATCGGTGCCGGATGCTTGCCCGTCATCGCGTACTGCAGCATGTGCTGGCCCATCAGGAAGACGTTGTTCTCGAAGAGGGCGGCCTGCACCTCCATGCCGCGCCCGGTGATGCCACGCTGGATGAGCGCACCCAGCACCGCGATGGCGCCGAACAAACCACCCATGATGTCGTTCACGCTCGAGCCGGCACGCAGCGGGTCGCCCGGGCGGCCGGTCATATAGGCCAGGCCGCCCATCATCTGCACCACTTCGTCCAGCGCCGTGCGGTGCTCGTAAGGACCGGGCAGAAAACCTTTGTGGCTGGCGTAGATGAGGCGCGGGTTCACGGCCGCGAGTGCCGCGTAGTCGAGCCCGTACTTCACCAGCGTGCCGGGCTTGAAGTTCTCGATCACGACATCGGCGCCCCGCGCCAGCTCGCGCGCCAGCGCCGCGCCTTCGCTCTTGCGCAGGTCGACCTCGATGCTCTTCTTGTTGCGGTTGAACATCGGGAAGAAGCCCGCCCCGGCACCGAGCAAACGCCGCGTGCCTTCGCCGCCGAGCGGTTCGACCTTGATGACCTCTGCCCCCATGTCGGCGAGCAACATGCCGCAGGTCGGGCCCATCACCATGTGGGTGAATTCGATCACGCGCAAGCCGCACAGCGGCTGAGGTACCGCGCGCTGCGTCATGCCGCCACCATCGTCCTGGGCAGGCCGGCGCGCCACAGCGTGCCGTGCAGCGTCTCGCCTTCCAGCCATTCGGCCACCCTGCGCCGAAGCGTTAGCAGCTTGGTGATGTCCAGGCCCGTGGCCTGGCCCATGCTGGCGAAAAGGTAGGCCACATCCTCGGTGCAGACGTTGCCGCTGGCCCCCGGCGCGTGCGGGCAGCCGCCGATGCCGGCCAGGCAGGCGTCGAAGCGGCGCATGCCGGATTGCCATGCCGCGTAAACGTTGGCCATGCCCAGGCCACGCGTGTCGTGGAAGTGGCCGCAGCCGAGCTTGTCGGCGGCAATGTCGCGGCACTGCGCGAACAGCGTGGCCACGGCCAACGGGTCGGCGTAGCCGACGGTGTCGGCCAGGCCGACGCGGTCGACGCCGGCATGCAGCGCGGCGCGCACCAGGCGCTGCACTTCGGTGGGAGCCACATGGCCCTGGATCGTGCAGCCGAAGGCCGTGCTCAGGCCGACTTCGATGAGGCAGCGCGACTGCCGCCGTTCGCGCAGCGCGACGATCTTCTCGTTCTCCAGCAGCACCTTGTCGGGTGTCTTGCGCAGGTTCGCCAGGCTGTGCGCGTGGCTGGCCGAAAGCGGCAGCAGCATGGCGTCGGCGCCGCTGTCGAGCGCGCGCTCGGCGCCTTTGAGGTTGGGCACCAGCACCGACACCACCAGGCCCGGCAGCGTCTTGGCAAACGCCACCAGCTCGGCGGTATCCGCCAACTGCGGCAACAGCCGCGCCGGCACGAAAGAGCCGACCTCGATCTCGCGCTGGCCGGCGCCGTAGGCCGCTGCAATCCACGCCAGCTTGTGTGCCGTCGGCAGGGTGCGGGCCATGCTCTGCAGGCCATCGCGCAAGCCGACTTCGCGCACGACGATGGTGGGTGAGTTCATCGGCCCGCACTGTAGCCATGCCGTGATGCATCATCAACGGTATTTCGGAACGCCATGCGTTCCTGGACGGCATGGCACAAGCCGCATGACACAGTCAAGCACTCGACATTTCGACCCCACCACGCTGCGCCTTTTCGTCGCTGTCTGCGAGGAAGGCAACATCGCGCGCGCCGCCGAGCGTGAAGCCATCGTCGCCTCGGCCGTGAGCAAGCGCATCGCCGCCATCGAAGCCGCGGTCGGCGCGCCGCTCCTGGTGCGCGGGCGCCGCGGCATCGAGCCCACCGCCGCCGGCCAGGCGCTGCTGCGCCAGGCGCGCGAGGTGCTGCGCGCGATGGAACGGCTGCACGCCGAGCTCAGCGACTTCGCCACCGGCGTGCAGGGCAGCGTCAGCGTCGTCGCTGCGCCTTCGGTGCTGGCCGAAAAACTCGCCGACGACATCGGCGCCTTCATGGCCGCGCACCCGGCCGTGCGCGTCAGCCTGGACGAGCGCGTCAGCCCCGAGATCGTGCGTGCGCTGCGCGAAGGCGCGGCCGATGTCGGCGTGTTGTGGGACGCCACCGACGCCAGCGACCTGGCGGTCACGCCCTACCGCACCGACCAGCTCTGCGTGGCCATGCATCCGGGCCACGCGCTCGCGCGGCGCAAGCGCCTGGCCTTCGCCGAAGTTGTCGACAAACTCAGCGTCGGCGTCGCCCCGGGCGGCATGATGGACACGCTGCTGCGGCGCCAGGCGGCGATGTTGGGCAAGACCCCCGTCTACCGCGTGCAGGTTTCGGGCATGGACGCGGCGGCGCGCATCGTCGCCGCCGGCCTGGGCCCGGCCGTGCTGCCGCGCGAAGCCATCGAATGGAACGCCAGCGCCGCCGGCCTGGTGATGGTGCCGCTGACCGACGCCTGGGCGCTGCGCCGCTTCGTCATCATCACGCGCGCCGACGGCAGCGTGACGGCGGCGACGCGGCTGCTGGTGGAGCAGCTCGCGCGTCGCGCGCGCAGCGATGCCGTCTAACCGCCAAGCTCAGGGGATGAGCACCGTCGAACCCGTGGTCTTGCGCGCTTCCAGGTCGCGGTGCGCCTGTGCCACGTCGGCCAAGGCATAACGTTGGTCGATGCGGATCTTCACGGCGCCGCTTTCAACCACTGAAAAGAGGTCATCGGCCATGACCTGCGTCGCCTCGCGCGTGGCGATGTGCGTGAACAGCGTGGCGCGGGTGAGGTAGAGCGAACCCTTGGGGCCGAGGCTGCCGATGGCAAAGGGCGGCACCGGCCCCGAGGCGTTGCCGAAGCTGGCCAACAGGCCGAAGGGCCGCAGGCAGTTCAGGCTGCGCTCGAAAGTGTCCTTGCCGATCGAGTCGTAGACCACTTTCACGCCCTTGCCGCCGGTGATCGCCTTCACGCGCTCGACGAAGTCTTCGCTGGTGTAGTCGATGACGTGAGCCGCGCCGTGTTCGCGCGCCAGCGCACATTTGGCCGCACCACCGGCCGTGCCGATGAGTTGCAGGCCGAGTGCCTTGGCCCATTGGCAGGCGATGAGGCCGACGCCGCCGGCGGCGGCGTGGAAGAGCACATGGTCGCCGGCTTGCAGGCCTTCGACGGGCAGCGTGCGCTTGAGCAGGTATTGCGCGGTGAGGCCCTTCAGCATCATGCCGGCGGCGGTGTCGAAGTTGATGCTGTCGGGCAGGCGCACCACGTTTTTCGCCGGCAGCACGCGGCATTCGCTGTAGCTGCCGGGCGGGTTGCTGGCGTAGGCCGCACGGTCACCGGCCTTGAGGTGCGTCACACCCGTGCCCACGGCCTCGACGACGCCCGCGCCTTCCATGCCCAGCGTCAGCGGCAGCGGGTTGTTGTACAGGCCGGTGCGCTGGTAGACGTCGATGAAATTCAGCCCGCTGGCGTGGTGGCGGATGCGGATCTCGCCCGCGCCGGGGTCGCCCACGGGCAAGTCGACGAGCTGCATCGCTTCGGGGCCGCCATAGGCGGTGATCTGGATGGCGCGGGGCATGGACGGTCTCCTGGTGGGTTGGATTCGGCCGCGAGCGTAAGCCATGGCGTGTCTGCGCCCGGCCACGACCGCCGTGTCACCATGCGGCCCACGATGAAAAGGCTGATGCAAGCGCCGAACCTGGCCCTGGCCACACTCTGGGCCGACCAGCTCACGCACGCCGGCATCGGCGCCACGGTGCAGCGCGCTTTCACGAGCAGCATTGCCGGCGAGTTGCCGCCCGACCAGTGCCTGCCTGAAGTGTGGGTCGACGACGCCGCACGCCTGGACGAAGCGCGCGCGCTGATGTTCGAATTGCAGCACCCGCCCGAGAGGCGCTGGGCCTGCCCGGGTTGCGGCGAAATCATCGACGGGCCGTTCACGCAATGCTGGCAGTGCGGGGCGATGTGTCCGCCCTGACGCCGAGGCTCGCGTTGCTGCTGACGCTGCCGCCCCTGCTGTGGGCCGGCAATGCCGTGGTCGGCCGGCTGATGGTGGGCCAGGTGCCACCGCTGACGCTGAACTTCCTGCGCTGGGCGCTCACCGCCGTGCTGCTGTTGCCGCTGGCCTGGCGCGTGCTGCTGCAGTGGCGCGACGTGCAGCGGCGCTGGCCCTACCTGCTGGCCATCAGCGTGCTCGGTGTCGGGCTCTTCAATGCGCTGCAGTACGCGGCGCTGGTGACCTCGACACCCTTGAACATCACCCTCGTGGCGTCGAGCATGCCGGTGTGGATGCTGGCCGTGGGCGCGCTGTGTTTTGGCGAGCGGCCCACGCCGCGGCAACTTGCCGGCGCGGCGATCGGCCTGGCGGGCGTGCTGCTGGTGATCGGCCGCGGCTCGCTCACCGGCCTGCTCGCGGCCCGGCCCGTGGTGGGCGACCTCCTGGTGCTGCTGGCCGTCGTCGGCTGGGCCTTCTACAGCTGGCTGCTGGTGCGGCCGCCGGCGCACATGCAGGGCAGCCGGCGCCCGGCCTGGGACTGGGCGGCGATGTTGTGGATCCAGGTCATCTTCGGCCTCGTCGCAGCCGGCACGTTCAGCGTCGGCGAGCAGTGGGCCGGCGCCGTGCCCATCGCCTGGAGCGCCAGCGTGGTGGCAGCGCTGGTGTTCCTGGCGCTGGGCCCGTCGATCGTGGCGTACCGCTGCTGGGGCCTGGGTCTGGCCGAGGGCGGGCCGCAATTGGCGGCCGTGTTCGGCAACCTCACGCCGCTGTTCGCGGCGCTGCTGTCAACCCTCGTGTTGAATGTTAGGCCCGAGCCTTACCACGCGCTGGCTTTCGTGCTCATCGTCGCCGGTATCGCCGTCAGCGGCGGCCGACGCGCCGCACCTTGATCAATAGGTACCGGGGTAGGCGCCGCCGTCGAGCAGGATGTTCTGGCCGTTGAGGTAACCCGCCGCTTCGCTGCACAGAAACGCGCAGACCGCGCCGAACTCTTCGGCGGTGCCGAAGCGCCCGGCGGGGATGGTCTTGCGCCGCGCTTCCAGCACGGCATCCACCGGCTGCCCCGACTTCTTGGCCACGGCCGAAAAACCAGCGCGCAGCCGGTCGGTGTCGAACGAGCCGGGCAGCATGTTGTTCATGGTGACGTTGCGCGAAGCCAGCCGCGGCTGGCGTGCAATGCCGGCGATGAAACCGGTCAGCCCCGAGCGCGCGCCGTTGGACAGGCCGAGGAAGTCGATCGGCGCTTTCACCGACGACGACGTGATGTTCACCACGCGCCCGAAGCCGCGCTCGGCCATCTTGTCGACGGTGGCCTTGATGAGTTCGATCGGCGTGATCATGTTGCCGTCCACGGCCTTGATCCAGGCTTCGCGGTCCCAGTCGCGAAAGTCGCCGGGCGGCGGGCCGCCGGCGTTGTTGACCAGGATGTCGACCTGCGGACAGGCCGCCAGCGCACCGGCGCGGCCGGCTTCGGTGGTGATGTCACCCGCCACCGCGATGACCTGCACGGCAGGGTTCAGCGCGCGCAACTCGGCGGCGGTGGCCTGCAGCAGCTCGTCGCCGCGCGCCGTCACCACCACGTTCACGCCTTCGCGCACCAATGCCGTCGCGCAGCCTTTGCCCAGGCCCTTGCTCGCGGCGCAGACCAGCGCCCATTTGCCGTTGATGCCCAGATCCATGTTGCTCTCACTTTGATAGTTAGGAGGAAGTCACCGTGCCCGCGCCAGCAGCATGATGCCGGCCAGCACCGCCGCCGTGCCGGCGATGATCCAGGCGTTGAGCGGTTCGCCGAGGATGAGCACGCCCATGATGATGGTCGACATCGGGCCGAGCATGCCGGTCTGCGCCGCCATCGTCGCACCGATGCGCTCGATGGCCATCATCACCAGCAAAACCGGCGCGAAGGTGCAGGCGGTGGCGTTGAGCAGCGACAGCCACCACACCGGCTCGGGCACCCATGCCGCCGCCAGCGGGCGCAGCAGCAGAAACTGCAGGATACACAGCACGCAGGCGACCGAGGTGGCCAGGCCCGTGAGGCGCAGGCTGCCCAGGCGGCGCACTTCCTCGCCGCTGTAGACCAGGTAGACGGCGTAGCTGATGGTGCTGGCGAAGACCAGCGCGGCACCGGTCCAGATGGCCTGGCCTTCGAGCCTCAACTCGTGCCCGAAGACCAGCAGCACGCCAGCGTAGCTGATGGCCAGCGCGATGAGCTGCGAGCGGCGGAAGCGCTTGCCCAGCAGCAGCACCGAGAGCAGCAGCACCAGCGTCGGCGTCAGGTACAGGATGAGCCGCTCCAGGCTCGCGCTGATGTACGCCAGGCCGGCGAAGTCGAGCGTGCTCGCAAGGTAGTAGCCGCAGAAGCCCAGGCCCGCCACCACACGCCAGTCGCGTCGCGTCAGCGCCGGCTTGCCGCGGCCAGCCCACCAGGCGAGCAGCAGGAACAGCGGCAGCGCGAACAGCATGCGGTACATGATCAGCGTCAGCGCATCGACACCATGGCGGTAAGCGAGCTTGACGATGATGGCCTTGCCCGAAAAGGCAATGGCACCCACGCCCGCGAACACCAAGCCCGGCCAGACCGGGCGCGGCGCGATGCCGGGCGCGGCCGGCTCGTTCAACGGGCCACCCCACGGTCTTGCGGCGCGTTGCGTTGCAGCAGCCACTCGCTATCGATGGCCGCATAGCCCAATGCGCGATAGATGCCGATGGCCACATCGTCGGGGTCGGCCAGCATGATGAGCTCGGCCACCTGCCATTGCTGCCAGGCATAGGTCGACACCGCCGCGATCAGCGTCGTGCACAGGCCGCGCCGGCGCCAGTCGGGGTGGGTGTAGACATGCTGGAAGCGCGCCACCGAGCCCGGCTGCGCGCGTTCGCGCATCAGGCCGCAGGCGGCCGCCAGCACGCCGTCGCACCACGCGCCGAACCAGTGCAGCCGGCCTTCATCGTGCATCTGCGCGTGGCGCAGAAAACGCAGCTGCCGGTGCGTGCGGTAGCCCACGGGTTCGAAGATGTCGGTGTCGGTGCATTCGAGCTCGATGATGGCCGGGACCTCGCAGCTGAAGTCGATAGTCCGGATGACGACGTCGCCGCGCGCGGCCTCGGCCGGCTCACGCAGCTGCCCCGGCGCCAGACGCATCACCTCGCTGATATGGATCTCGAAGCCTGCCGCGCGCCAGCGCGGCAGTTGCTCCTGCCGGTAAGGCGCGTTGATGCCGAGCGCGACATGCGCGCAGGCGGCGTTTTGGCGCACCACCTCATGATCGAAGCGCTGCAGCCAACGGTCGAGCTCATCGTCACCGGGCCCTGCCGGCAGCACCAGGCAGTTGCCCCAGTAGTAGGCCGGGTTGTCGGGCGTGCGCACGACGATGCAATCGGCGCGCTCGGCGATCACGGCGCCTGGCCCGTGCACCAGGAAGTTGGTGCGCCAGCCCTGGCGCAGCTCGGCCAGCTTCAAGTTAGAAGCCGACGGCCTGCCCGTCGCGGCGAGGGTCGCTGGCCGCGGCATAACCTTCAACGGCAGGGGAACCCAGGCGCCAGATGAACTGCCCAGCGCCGTAGTCCTGGTAGCTGTCGTTGAAGGGCTGCACGACGTGGCCCAGGTCGACGAGGCCTTGCGATGTGGCGGCGTCGAAGCCCGTCTCGGCGTTCACCAGGCCGGCATTCCAGCGCCAGCGCGGCGCGTCGCATGCGGCTTGCGGGTGCTGCTGGTAGTCGAGCATGCGCACCAGCGTCTGCATGTGGCCTTGCGGCTGCATGTCGCCACCCATCACGCCGAAGCTCATCACCGGCTGGCCGGCGTGGGTCAGGAAGGCGGGAATGATGGTCTGGAACGGCCGCTTGCCCGGGCCGACGAGGTTGTCGCTGCTGCGGTCGAGCGTGAAGCCGTGGCCGCGGTTTTGCAGGCTCACGCCCGTGCCCGGCACCACCACGCCCGAGCCGAAGCCCATGTAGTTGCTCTGGATGAAGCTGACCATCATGCCGCTCTCGTCGGCGGCGGTGAGGTAGATGGTGCCGCCCTGCGGGCCGTGGCCCGGGCCGAAGTCTTGCGCGCGCTTCGGGTCGATCAGCCGGGCCCGTGCACTGAGGTAGTTGTCGTCGAGCATCTGCGCGGGTGTGAGCCGCATGGCGCGCGGTTCGGCGACGTATTTGTAGACGTCGGCAAACGCCAGTTTCATGGCTTCGATCTGCAGGTGTTGCGAGGCCACGCCGTCCACCGGCAATGCGGCCATATCGAACTTCTCCAGGATGCCCAGCGCGATCAGCGCGGCGATGCCCTGGCCGTTGGGCGGGATCTCGTGCAGCGTGTAGCCGCGGTAGTCGCGCGTGATCGTCTCCACCCACTCCGGCTGGTAGGCCGCGAGGTCGGCCACCGTCATCGCGCCACCGTGTGCGCGGGCGTGCGCCGCGATGGCCTCGGCGATGTCGCCGCGGTAGAAGGCCTCGCCCTTGCTCTGTGCGATCTTCTTCAGCGTGAGCGCCGCCTCGGGCATGGCGAAGCGTTCGCCGACGTGGGGCTGGCGGCCGTGGGGCAGGAAGGTCTGCGCAAAGCCAGGCTGACCGGTGATCTCGCTCAAGGCCGCCGCGTTCGTCCACTTGTGTTGCACCACCACCGGCACGGCGTAGCCCCGCTCGGCGACGGCTATGGCCGGCGCCAGCAAGTCTGCAAACGGCAGCTTGCCAAAGCGCTGCGACAGTGCCGTCCAGGCCGCCACTGCGCCGGGCACGGTGACCGAGTCCCAGCCGCGCTTGGGCGGCGTCTTGACATCCGCGCCGTACTTGCGCGTGAAGTACTCGGGCGCCCAGGCTTGCGGCGCCGGGCCCGAGGCGTTCAGGCCGTGGATGCGCTGGCCGTCCCACAGAATGCAGAAGGCGTCACTGCCCAGGCCGTTGCTGCAGGGTTCGACGATGGTCATCATCGCCGCGGCGGCGATGGCTGCGTCGACCGCGTTGCCGCCGGCCAGCAGCATGCGCAGCCCGGCCTGCGCGCCCAGCGGGTGCGAGGTCGAGACGACGTTGCGGGCAAACACGGGCGAGCGCTGGCTGGCGTAGCCGCGGCTCCAGTCAAAAGGATTCGGGTTCGGGTTCGGGATGGAGTTCGAATTCATGGCAGCAGTTTGTTGAAGGTCATCGGCCTGGAATCGGCCACATAGCGCCGCAGCACCGGCGGCGCGTCGTTGATGTGGAACGCCAGGCGCAACGCGCGCAGTTCGGCGTCGAATGCGGTGAAGCGCTCGAGCCGGCGCTGGTGTTCGACCCAGTTCTCGTCGACGAAATATTCGACGTAGCGGCCGGGCACCGAAGTATCGCGGAACAACCCCCAGGACAACGCCCCCTGGCGCAACCGCGCGCGGCGCGTGCGCTCCATCACCTGCGAGAACGCTTCGGCACGTACCGGGTCGATCTGGTATTCCAGCGTCACCATCACCGGGCCCTCTTCGGCGCCGATGGCGATGGCCGGCTCGGGCACGCCGCCGGTAGGCGCGGGCGTGAAGTCGATGTCCTGCAACCAGTTGACCGAGAGCCTGCGTGTGGCCAGCAGCAAGAGCACGCCGACGCCGGCCGCCGCGAGCACGGCGCCGCGCACATCCCACCAGCTGGCAACCTGCCCCCACAGCAGCGAGCCCATCGCCGCGCCCCCCATCAAAGCCATCTGGTAGATCGACATGCCGCGCGCGCGCACCCAGTCGGGCATGGCCGTCTGCGCCGCGATGGTCAGGGAGTTGGCAACCGAGATCCAGGCCATGCCGATGACGAACATCAGCGGCAACGCCAGCCAGATCTCGGGCACGAGCACGATCAGCGACGACAGCGCCGCGTGGATCACCGTGCCGGCGACGACGAATTGATCACGCGAAAAACGCGCGCGCCAACGCGGAAAATACAGCGCGGCGAGGATCGCGCCGGCACCGACCATCGACAGCATCAGCGTGAAGCTGCCAGGCCCGCCGCCATGCAACTGCCGCGCCACCAGTGGCAGCAGCGCCACCAGCGCAGTGGACTGCAGGAAGAACAGGAAGATGCGCAGCAGCACCACCTGCAGCCGCGGCGACTGCATGGCGTAGTGCACGCCGGCGCGCATGGCGCCGATGAAGCGCTCGCCCGGCAAGGCACTGGCACGCGGCACCGAACGCCAGCGCAGGATGAGCACGAAAGCCGCCGCCGCCAGCAGCGTGTTGAGCACGAACACCGCCGCCGGGCTCACCGCCGCGAGCAAGGCGCCGGCAATGGCCGGGCCGATGACGCGCGACAGGTTCATGGCGATGCCGTTCAGCGCCAGCGCCGCCGGCAGCTCGGTCTTGCTCACCACCTGCGGCACGATGGCGGCAAACACCGGCCAGCGCATCGCCAGGCCGACGCCGTTGACGAAGGTCAGCAACAGCAAGAGCGGCGCCGTGAGCACGCCGGTCAACGCGCAAGCTGCCAGCACCATGGCGTTGATCGAGACCCACAGCTGCGTGGCGGCGAAGTAGCGGCGGCGGTCGAGGATGTCGGCCATGGCGCCGCTGGGCAGCCCGAGCAGGAACACCGGCAAGGTCGACGCCGTCTGCACCAGCGCCACCATCACCGGGCTGGTGGTGAGCGAGGTCATCAGCCAGGCGGCGGCGACATCGTTCATCCACATCGTCAAATTGGCGGCCAGCCAGGCGAACCACAAACCGCGAAAGACAGGGCTTTGCAGTGGCGCGAGTGCGGCGGGGGTGGGCATGCGTCGAGGGTACTACGCGAAAAAAAACACGAAAAAAAGCCCCGTCAGGCGGGGCTTGTGTCGGCGCCGGCACCGGCCGCCACGGCGTGAGGCCACGCCGTGGCGAGCGGCCCTGCGCTCACTCTTCCTGGAACGCGACTTCGCGCTTCTTGCGGATCGCCGGCAGCATCACCACCACGATCATCAGCGCCGCGGCAATCAACAACCCGGCGGAAAGCGGCCGCGTCATGAAGGTCGTCCAGTCGCCACGCGACAGCAGCAGCGCGCGTCGCAAGTTCTCTTCCATCATCGGCCCGAGGATGAAGCCCAGCAGCAGCGGCGCGGGTTCGCAGCCGAGCTTGTAGAAGGCATAACCCACCAGCGCGAAGAAGGCGCCGATGTAGACATCGAAGCTGGAGTTGTTCAGCGTGTACAGGCCGATGCAGCAGAACACCATGATGGCCGGGAAGAGGAAGCGGTAGGGCACCGTCAAGAGCTTGATCCAGATGCCGATGAGCGGCAGGTTCAGGATGATGAGCATCAGGTTGCCGACCCACATCGAGGCGATCAGGCCCCAGAACAGCTGCGGGTTGCTGGTCATCACCTGCGGGCCGGGCTGGATGCCCTTGATCGTCATCGCACCGACCATCAGCGCCATCACGGCGTTGGGCGGGATGCCCAGCGTCAGCATCGGGATGAACGAGGTTTGCGCGCCGGCGTTGTTGGCGCTCTCCGGCCCGGCCACACCACGGATGTTGCCCTGGCCGAACGGTACTTCGCCGGGTTTCATCGGCGTCTTCTTCTCAACCGTGTAGGCGGCGAACGAGGCCAGCAGCGCGCCGCCACCCGGCAGCACGCCCAGCACCGAGCCCAGCGCGGTGCCGCGCAGCACCGCCGGCCACGCCTGCATGAAGTCCTGGCGCGTCGGCCACAGGCCCTTCACGTCCTTGGTGAAAACCTCTCGATGTTCAGCCGGCTGGCCGAGGTTGGCAATGATTTCGCCGAAGCCGAACACGCCCATGGCGATGCCGACGAAGCCGATGCCGTCGGTGAGCTCGGGCACATCGAAACTGAAGCGCGGCACGCCGGAGATAACGTCGGTGTTGATCTGACCCAGCAGCAGGCCCAGCAGGATCATGGCAATGGCCTTGACCAGCGAACCCGAGGCCAGCACCACCGCGCCGATGAGGCCCAGCACCATCAGCGAGAAGTACTCGGCCGGGCCGAACTTAAAGGCCAGCTCGGTCAGCGGCGGCGCGAAGGCGGCGATGATGATGGTGCCGACGCAGCCAGCAAAGAACGAGCCCAGCCCGGCGGCGGCGAGCGCCGCACCGGCGCGGCCTTGGCGCGCCATCTGGTAGCCGTCGATCGCCGTCACCACCGACGACGACTCGCCGGGAACGTTGATCAGGATCGCAGTCGTCGAGCCGCCGTACTGGGCGCCGTAGTAGATGCCGGCCAGCATGATCAGCGCCGGCGTCGCGTCGAGCGCGTACGTCGACGGCAGCAGCATCGCGATCGTCGCCACCGGGCCGATGCCGGGCAAGACGCCGATCAGCGTGCCGAGAAAACAGCCGATGAAACAATACATCAGGTTCTGCAGGGTCAGCGCGACGCTGA
>JANLYV010000212.1:0-19127 GCA_031365825.1 Rubrivivax sp.
TCTTCGTCCAGCATGGCGCGCACACGGCCGTAGCTGCTGCCGGCCAGCACCACATCACCCTTTTTCAGCGTGCCGCTTTGCACCAGGATGGTGGCCACCGGGCCGCGGCCCTTGTCGAGCTTGGCCTCGATCACCAGGCCCTTGGCGGCAGCGTCGGTCGGCGCCTTCAGTTCCAGCACTTCGGCCTGCAGCAGCACCTGCTCGAGCAGCGCGTCGACCCCCTGCCCGGTCTTGGCCGAGACCGAGACGAAGGGTGCGTCACCGCCGAATTCTTCAGGCACCACACTTTCGGCCACGAGTTCGCTGCGCACGCGCTCGAGGTTGGCGTCGGGCTTGTCGATCTTGTTGATGGCCACGACGATGGGCACGCCCGCGGCCTTGGCGTGGGCGATGGCTTCCTTGGTCTGCGGCATCACGCCGTCGTCGGCCGCCACCACCAGGATGACGATGTCGGTAGCCTTGGCGCCCCGCGCGCGCATCGCCGTGAAGGCGGCGTGGCCGGGGGTGTCGAGGAAGGTGATCATGCCGCGCGGCGTTTCCACGTGGTAGGCGCCGATGTGCTGGGTGATGCCGCCGGCTTCGCCCGCCGCCACACGCGCACGGCGGATGTAATCGAGCAGCGAGGTCTTGCCGTGGTCGACGTGGCCCATCACCGTCACCACGGGTGCGCGCTGCAACTGCTCGGCGCTTTGTGCCGCGGTTTCTTCTTCGGTGAAGGCTTCGGGGTCGTCGAGCTTGGCGGCCAGCGCTTTGTGGCCCATCTCCTCGACGACGATCATCGCCGTCTCTTGATCGAGCTGCTGGTTGATGGTGACCATCTGGCCGAGCTTCATCAACTGCTTGATGACCTCGCTCGCCTTGACCGACATCTTGTGCGCGAGGTCGGCCACGCTGATGGTCTCGGGCACATGCACTTCCTGCACCGTGGCTTCAGCGCTGGGCGTGAAGCTCGAACCTTCATCACCACGCTCGCCACGGCGGCCACCACGCGGTGCGCGCCAGCCAGTGCGCGAGCCGGCGTCGTTGCGGGTCTTGAGCGCGCGCTTCTTGGCCGCGTCGTCGGCCCAACTCGAAGAGAGCTTCTCGGATTTGACCTGCTTCTTGTCGCCCGGCTTGGCGACGGTGGCACCCGGCGCGCCCGGTGCCGCCTTGGGCTTGTGGATCGTGCCCTTGATGGCTTCCTTCGCCGCTTCAGGCTTGACCTCCTCGGGCTTCTTGGCGACGAGTGTCTTCTTCGGCGCCGACATCATCGCGCGGATGGCCGCGGCTTCGGCCTCGGCGGCTTTGCGGCGGCGGTCGGACTCACCCTGACGCGCCGAGTCTTCGGCGGCCTTGTCAGCCGCCTTCACCACACGCAGGGCCGGCTTGGCCGGCTCGGCAGGTTTGGCCACTTCGGCCGGTGCCGGCGTTGCTGCGGCTTTCGCGGTAGTGGGTGTGGAAACAGCGGTGGCCGTTGTTGCGCTGGCGTTCAGCGCCTCGGTGGCCATGCGCGCAGCTTCGGCCGCAGCCTGGGCCGCGGCGGCCATTTCAGCCGCTTCACGCGCGCGGCGGTCTTCTTCCTCGCGCGCAGCGCGCTCGGCCGCTTCGGCTTCATGACGCGCGGCCATCTCGGCCAGCAGCCGTGCCTCTTCGGCGGCACGCGCCTGTTCGAGTTCTTCGGCGCTCGGGCCAGCGGGTACCTCCACCGCCGGCGCGTCATCGCGCTTTACGAAAGTGCGCTTCTTGCGCACCTCGACCTGGATCGTGCGCGCCTTGCCGCTGGCGTCGGCCTGCTTGATTTCGCTGGTGGACTTGCGTGTCAGCGTGATCTTCTTGCGCTCGGTGCTGGGCACGGTGCCATGCGCGGTTTGCAGGAATTCAAGCAGACGTGATTTGTCGGCTTCGGTCAGCGCGTCGTCAAGGGTCTGCTTGACCACGCCTGCCGATTGCAGTTGCTCGAGCAACGCCTGCGGCGGGCGGTTCAGCTGCACGGCGAACTGGGCGACGGTGGTCACGGCCATGTGTCGGTTTTCCTTTGAGGCGGGTACGGTGGGCGGCGGTGTGGCGCGGGTCAGGCCGTAAACCAGTGTTCACGCGCCTTCATGATCAACTCGCGCGCCTGCGCGTCGTCCATGCCGGTCATCTCGGTCAATTCATCAACGGCCAGGTCGGCGAGGTCGTCACGCGTGTGGATGCCACCACCGGCGAGCTTGCCGATCAGGTCGGGCGTGAGCCCATCGAGGTCGCGCAAGTCTTGCGAGATTTCCTCGACACGTTCTTCACGCGCGATTTCCATCGTCAGCAAGGCGTCCTTGGCGCGGGTGCGAAGCTCCTGCACGGTGTCTTCGTCGAAGCTCTCGATCTCGAGCATTTCCTGCAGCGGCACGTAGGCCACTTCTTCCAGGCTGGTGAAGCCTTCGGCGATGAGGATGTCGGCCACTTCCTGGTCGACGTCGAGCTTGGCGACGAAGAGTTCACGCACCTTGTCCGACTCTTCGGCGACCTTGGCCTGCGACTCTTCGGCGGTCATGATGTTGATGCGCCAGCCGGTGAGCTCGGACGCGAGGCGCACGTTCTGGCCGCCGCGGCCGATGGCGATGGCCAGGTTCTCTTCGTCGACCACCACGTCCATGGCATGACGCTCTTCGTCGACGACGATCGACTGCACGTTCGCCGGCGCCAGCGCGCCGATGACGAACTGCGCCGGGTCTTCGCTCCACAGCACGATGTCGACACGTTCGCCGGCGAGTTCGGTGGTGACGCCGTTGACGCGCGAGCCGCGCACACCGACGCAGGTGCCAATGGGGTCGACACGGCGGTCATGCGAGACCACGGCGATCTTGGCGCGTGAGCCGGCGTCGCGCGCGCAGCTCTTGATCTCGAGCAGGCCTTGCTCGATCTCGGGCACTTCCTGCGCGAAGAGTTCCATCATGAAACCCGGCGCGCTGCGCGACAGCATGATCTGCGCGCCGCGCTGTGTGGCGTCGATGCCCATGATGAAAGCGCGCACGCGGTCGCCGGTGCGCAGGTTTTCCTTGGGGATCATCTCGCTGCGCTTCAAGCGGCCTTCGACGCGGCCCGACTCGACAATGATGTCGCCCTTGTCCATACGCTTGACGGTGCCCACGAAGATCTTGTCGCCGCGCGAGAGGAAGTCGTTGAGCAACTGCTCGCGCTCGGCATCGCGGATCTTCTGCAGGATGACCTGCTTGGCCGCCTGCGCGCCGATGCGCCCGATGGGCACCGAGTCCATCGCTTCTTCGATGTAGTCGCCTTCTTCGATGTCGGGGATACGGTCGAGTGCGTCGGAAAGCATCTCTTCGGCATCGGGGTTCTGCAACCCGGCTTCGTTGGGTACTACCAGCCAGCGACGGAAGGTCTCGTAGTCACCGGTGTCACGGTCCACCGCCACGCGGATGTCCCATTCACCACCGTTGAGCTTCTTCGTCGCCGACGCGAGCGCGGCCTCGACGGCGCCGAACACGGTGTCGAGGTCGACTGTCTTCTCGCGCGAAATCGCGTCCACGAGCATCAGCATTTCGCGATTCATCTCACCTGGCCTCCATGCGCCGCAGGCTGGTCGGTACCCGTCACCGGATCACGCCGCCCTTTGAAATCCACCACTGGCACGAGACGTGCCTCTTTCAATTCACTCAGTTCGAAGCGAAGCTGCTGGTCCGCTTGTGCCTCAACTTGTGCCTCAACTTGCGCGTCTGGCTTGGCCGATGCCCGGGCCTTTGCCGGCAGCTTGGCCTTGCCCTTGCCTTGCGGCTTGTCGGCGTTCAGTTGCAGCGACCAACTGCCAACATCACCCTGCAGCACGCCGCGAAAATGTTTGCGCCCCTGGAAGGGCAGCTTCAGCGTCAGACTGACCTCATGCCCCACGAAGCGCAGGAAGTCGCCTTCCAAGCGCAACAACCGGTCCAGCCCCGGCGACGAAACCTCAAGCCGCGCATAGTCGAGCCCTTCGACCTCCAGCACGTACTGCAACTGGCGCGTCACCTGCTCGCAATCGGCGACCTGGATGAATTCACTTTCGCCCGACGGGTAGCCCTGCCCGGGCCGGCGGTCGATGGTGATGCGCAGCAAGCCACGCGGCGCACGCTCGATTTCCACCAAATCGAAATTCAAACCGGCCACGGTAGTCTCGATCGCCTCGCGCCAACCCACGCGAGGCAGAGCCGCAAGGCTGGCCTCGTGGTCGACAGCGGCACTGCGCGCTGCATGGGTTGCGGGTCTGGGTGCGAGTCTGAGCGCCAAAGCTTGATTTCCGAGGTCTGTTCCGAGCGTGAAGTGACCCGGAGCAAAGACGATCAAGCAAAAAAAATGGGCTGGATGATTCCGCCCAATCTTGTGTCACGGCCTGTCTGTACCCGGGAAAAGCGCATTATAGCCGCGCCGCTCTGCACGAGCAATAGTTCACAGGTGCGCGTGCGAGAATCTTCGACGACTTTTGATTCGGCAAGGTGGCGTTGACATGGGTTTTCTTGCGGGCAAACGACTGCTCATCACCGGCGTGCTGTCCAACCGCTCTATTGCGTACGGGATCGCCCAGGCCTGCCACCGCGAGGGCGCCGAGCTTGCGTTCAGCTACCAGGGGGAACGCTTCAAGGAGCGCATCACCGAATTCGCAGCGGCGTTGGGCTCGACGCTGGTCTTTCCATGCGACGTCGCCGATGACGCACAACTCGAACAGCTCTTTGCAGGCCTGGGTGCGGCCTGGCCCGAGTTCGACGGCTTCGTGCATGCCATTGGCTTCGCGCCCCGTGAATCCATTGCGGGCGACTTCCTCGACGGCCTGTCGCGCGAGTCGTTCCGCATCGCGCACGACATCTCGGCCTACAGCTTCCCGGCGATGGCGCGCCTGGCCGCGCCGCATCTGCGCCCGGGTGGCGCATTGCTGACGCTGAGCTACCTGGGCGCGGCGCGCGCCGTGCCGAACTACAACACCATGGGTCTGGCCAAGGCCTCGCTCGAGGCCAGCGTGCGTTACCTGGCCGCTAGCCTCGGCGGCCGCGGCGTGCGGGTCAATGGCATCTCGGCGGGGCCGATCAAGACGCTCGCGGCATCGGGCATCAAGGGCTTCGGCAAGATGCTCGAAGCCGTGGCCGCGGGCTCGCCGCTGAAGCGCAACGTCAGCATCGAGGACGTGGGCAATGTCGCTGCGTTCCTGCTTTCAGACCTGGCACGAGGCGTCAACGCAGAGATCACCTACGTCGACGGCGGCTTCAGCCAGATGGCGATGTTCGGCCTGGGCGAATAACTCAACGGCTGTGCGTGGTCAGCGTCGCCAGCGACACCGCGCCGCTGAGGGCGCGCCGGCGCGCCGCCTGCACATCCGCCGCCAACTCTTCGTCGAGTCCAGCGCCCGCCTCTGCCTCGCCACCGGCCGGCAGGCCCAGCCTCTCGCCGGGGCGGCGCATGGCCACGCCCACGGCGAGAATGTCAATCACCAGCAAATGCAGGATGCGGCTGATCATCGGCAGCTGGGTATCAAGGTCTTCGACATGGTCGACGATCAAGGCCACATCGGCCTTGCGTGCCAGTGGTGAACTGCCAGCGGTGATGGCCACGACCATGGCGCCACGCTCCTTGGCGGTGTCGGCGACGGTCAACAGCTCGGGCACCTTGCCGCTGCTGCTGATGACCACCACCACATCGCCGGGTCGCAACACCTTGGCCGCGAGCAGCTGCACGCGTGAATCGGTGTAGACGGCGGTGGAGATGCCAAAGCGCAGGAACTTCAACTGCGCATCGCCGGCCACCACCACCGAATGCCCGACGGCATAGAACTCGATGCGCCCAGCGCCCAACAGCAGCTCGATGGCGCGGTCGATGGCTTCGCGGTTGAGATGGTCACGCACCTGCAGGATGGCCGAAGCGGTGTTGCCGAGCACCTTGGCACCCAGCTCCAGCATCGAGTCGTCGCCGGTAACCTGCGTATGCATCACCGGCATCGTGCCGCTCAGGGCCGAAGCCAGGCGCAGCTTGAAGTCCGACAGCCCGTCGCAGCCGAGCGACCGGCAGAAGCGAATCACCGTCGGCTGGCTGACCGCGGAAGCCTTGGCGATGGCCGCGATCGGGTCACCGAGCACCGAGCGCGCGCGGGCCAGCACGTGGTCGGCCACCCGGCGTTCGGCCGGCGACAGGTCTCCCAACGAGCGGCGCACCTGGTCGAGGATGGCGGTGGACTCGCTCACGCCGAACTTGGCCAAGCGCGCATCCAGGATGGCGGCGACACCGGTGAAGGTGGCCTGCTCGGCCGTGATGACGAAGGTGGGCACCCCTGCGAGGTAGCTGCTGAAGCGCCCGCGATCTTCGAAGCGCGCGCGAAAGCGCGAGCGATCGAAGTACTCGCCCAGCCGCGGCACGATGCCGCCCCCGATGTAGATGCCGCCCATGGCACCGAGCGTCACCGCCACATTGCCCGCGGCGGTGCCCAACATGGCACAGAAGGTGTCGAGTGCTTCGCCGCACACCACATCCGTCCCGGCGAGCGCGCGGCGCGTGATTTCAGGCGCGCGCGGCCGTCCCTGTTCCGTCGTGGGTTGGCCGGCGCGCTCGGACAGCGCGGCGTGGATCAGTTCGAGCCCGGGGCCTGAGAGCAGCCGTTCGAACGACACATGTTCGTGCTCGCGCCAGGCGAAGCGCAGTATCGCCAGTTCGCGCTCGTCGCGCGGCGAAAAGCTGGTGTGCCCACCTTCAGAGCCGAGTGAAATCCAGCCATCGTCCGCCGGAATCAGCCCCGACACGCCCAGGCCTGTGCCGGAGCCGAGCAGACCCACCACGCTGCGCGGCCGCGCGCTGCCACCCCCCACCTGGCGCCGCTCATGCGGGGCCAGCCGCGGCAATGCCATGGCCAGTGCGGTGAAATCGTTCACCACCAGCAGCGTGTCCAGGCCCAGCCGCTCGCGCATTTGCTCGATCGAGAACTGCCAGTGGTAGTTCGTCATGCGCACATCGTCGCCCGAGACCGGGTTGGCGATGGCGATGGCCGCATGTTGCAGCAACGGGTTACCCACTCCCGCCAGGTAGGCCGTGACCGCCGCGTGGAAGCTTTCGTGGTCAGCGCAGCGCAGCGAAGCGACATGGTCAAAGCGGCCGCGTTGCGAACTGAGCGCGAAACGCGCGAAGCTGCCGCCGATATCGGCAATCAAGCGCGGGCTGGTGGCGATGGCCATGGTGCTCCTCGGCTGTACTCCTCGAACGGTCTGGTTCAGTGTAGCGTGACTACATGTTGCTTCAATCCTGGCCTGACACGTCCCGCGACGAACTGCGCCAGGTGCCGACGCAACGCAACCGCAACTTCTGTGTCGACGGTAGACTTGCCGTGGTCGTCAATTTGTAGTTTTTCTACAGTAGCGGAAACACTTCTGACCACACAATCGTCCTCCGCGCCAATTCCACCATGAACGCCCCATCCACCCATGAAGAAGCGAATCACGTCGATGGCGCGCGCCTGGTTGCCGACATCGGCGGCTCGAACGCGCGCTTTGGCTGGCTAGGTCCGGGGTCAAGGCAGCCCGAACACATTGCGACGCTGGTCGTGGCCGAACACGCCGGCCTCGCGGCCACCATGGCTGCCTATCTCGACGGCATCAAGGAAAAGATCGGCTCCGACTACCGCCAGCCGCGCGCCGCCGCGCTCGCCGTGGCCACGGCGGTTGGCAACGACGTCATAGCCTTCACCAACAGTGCCTGGAGCTTTTCACAACTGGCCCTGCGCCGTGCGTTCGGCCTGGAACAGCTGGTGGTGCTGAACGACTTCGAAGCGCTGGCGCTGGCCCTGCCGCATCTTCGCGATGGCCAGCTGCGCAGCCATGCCGCCCGACCAACTGGCGCCGGCACGATGGCCGTCATCGGCCCGGGAACGGGCCTGGGCGTCGCCGGCGTACTGGCCACGGCACACGGCCACGCGGCCGTACCCGGCGAGGGCGGCCATGCCACACTGGCGGCGGGCAATGACTTCGAAGCCGAGTTGCTGGCTATCGTTCGCCGCAACTTCGGGCATGTCTCGGCCGAACGCCTGCTATCGGGCATCGGCCTGCCGGTGCTGCATGCCGCAGTGCGCCGGGCGCTGCTGGCGGGAACTGCCGCCGAAGAGGCGACACTCGAAACCCAGCAGATCATCGCCGAAGGACTCGCGGGCGACGCGGTTTGTCGCTGCACGCTCGATGTCTTTTGCGCATTGCTCGGTAGCTTCGCCGGCAATGTGGCCTTGACGCTTGGAGCACGTGGCGGGGTTTTCATCGGCGGCGGCATCGTGCCGCGCCTGGCCGACCTCTTCTTCGCGTCTGAGTTTCGCAACCGCTTCGAAGACAAGGGGCGGCTGCGCCCGTACTTGCAGGCCATACCCACGGCCTTGATCACCGACACGCTGGTGGCCCTGACCGGCGCCACGGCTGCGCTGGAACCGAAAGGGATGCCGGTTCTGGCGTCACGCTCGGCCTGAGTCTGCGCGTTGATGGTCGCGGCCATCTATGTAGTCACACTACATGCTGCCACCACCCGGATTCGGGAAAGGCCGCTTGAAAATACGCCAGTCGACCCGATTGCGGCAGTACGGAAAAGTCGGCTAGGTAACGTCGCGCGCATGCAACGAAACGACCCCAATTTCCGGGATAGCCACTGTTGTGACTGCATCTAGTATTAGTACATACTGGCGCGGAAACAACGTTCTACGCTGCACATCAGGCACCGTCAGTCGGACCAACGCAGCTGTGGGCCACGCACCTTCAGCGACTTCCAGGAGACAAGACATGACCGCTTCGAATTCCAAGTGCCACGGCGAGCGTCGTTCGACGCAGGCCGCCTTTGCGCTGACCGCCACCGCCAGCGCCGCGACGCTGCTGTTCCTTGCAGCCGGTGCCGCCAATGCACAAACGACACCCGGCGTGACCGACACCGTCACCGTCACCGGCATTCGCCGCGGTATCGAAAGTGCGATCTCGATCAAGCGCAATGCCGATGGCGTGGTCGAGGCCATCTCGGCCGAAGACATCGGCAAGCTGCCCGATACCACCATCGCCGAATCGCTGGCGCGGCTACCCGGCGTGACGACTCAGCGCACGCGCGATGGCCAGGCCTCCACCATCAGCATCCGCGGCCTGGGCCCGGACTTCAACGGCTACTTGCTCAACGGCCGTGAACAAACCAGCGTGGGCGACAGCCGCGCCGTCGACTTGAGCGTCTACCCGGCCGAGTTGATTGCCGGCGCCACCGTCTACAAGACCGGCGACGCGGCGCTGATGGGTGCAGGACTGGCCGGCACCATAGACAACAAGCTGATCGATCCGCTGTCCTTCGGCCGCCGCGTCTTTGCCGCGAGCTACCAGGACGTGGAGACCGGCAAAGGCCTGCCCGTGGGCGGCAAGGGCAAGCGCTACAGCCTGAGCTACGTCGACCAGTTCGCCGACCGCAAGATCGGCTTGGCACTTGGATTCGTGCGCAGTGACGGCACCTCCAACCAGCTGGAAACGGGCGGCTGGGGCGGCGCCACGGTGCAGGCCACGCTGGCCAACGGCACTGTGGTGCAAGGCGTGAAGGTGCCCGATCCCTTTGGCAACGGCCTGGACTACAAGAACCGCCGCGTCACCGACAAGCGCGACGGCGCCGCTGCGATCCTGAGCTTCAAGCCGAACAAGGACGTGACAAGTCAGCTTGACCTGTTCTGGTCGAAGATCGACACCTACACCAAGATCGCGCAGTTCCAGGGCGGTCTGGGCTCGCCCATCACCAACGCCACCGTCGTCAACGGCGTGGCGACCAAAGGCACCTTCAACGTCGGTGCAGGCCCGACCAACGGTGGCCTGATCGCCCGCAGCGAAGGCATCTTCGACAACGACAAGATCATGTCTGCCGGCTGGCGCACCAACTGGAACTTCGCACCGACCTGGAGCGCGTCGCTGGACCTCAGCCACAACTCGGCCAAGCGCGTCACGCGCGACATCGAGGCCTATGCCGGCATCAATGTGGCCGACACGCTGACCTTCGACACGACCGGTGGCGGCACGCCGCAGTTCACGCTGGGCAAACCGCTGAACTACACCGATCCAAACCTGATCAAGGTGCGCGACCAGACGGGTTGGAGCGGCGTCAACTACCCCGATGGCAGCACCGTGCCGCAGGCCGGCTACTCCAAAGGCCCGACCGTGAATGACAAGGTGACGGCCGTGCGCGCCGACTTCCGCAAAGACCTGAGTGACGGCAGCATGTTCACCGACCTGCAGTTCGGCGCCAACTACAGCAAGCGCACCAAGGATCGCATCACCGACGAAGGCCTGGTCATTTCCGAGACCAACAACGGCAGGGCGCTGATCCCGTTCCCGGCCGACGCCTATGTCGAGAAGAACATCGGCGGCACCGGCATCAACATGCTGACCTTCGATCCGCAGGCCGGCCTGTGGCCCGGTGCCACGGTGCTGCGCAAGTACAACGACGACATCCTCTCCAAGACATGGCGTGTGCAGGAAAAGGTGCTCACCACCTACCTGAAAGCCAACGTCGAGACCAAGCTTGCCGGTGTGCCGGTGCGCGGCAACGTCGGCGTGCAGATCGTCAACACCGACCAGTCGTCTTCGGGCTACCGCGCCGAAGTCAGCTCGAACGTGACGCTGACCAACCCCGCCGGCGCGCTGCGCACCGACGGCACCAGCTACACCGACGTGCTGCCCACGGTGAACCTCGCGGGCGACCTGGGCAACGGCAACATCATCCGCGTCGGCGCCGGCCAGCAGATCGCACGTGCCACGCTCACCGACCTGCGCAATTCCTTCGCCGCCGCCGTCAACACCGATGCTTCGCAGGGCACCTTCGGGCGCTTCGTCGGCTCGGCCGGCAACCCCAACCTCAAGCCCTTCAAGGCCATCGCGCTGGACGTGTCGTACGAGAAGTACTTCGGCACCCGTGCCTACTTCGCCGTGGCCGGCTTCTACAAGAAGCTCGACACCTACATCACCACCTCGACCGACATCAACTACGACTTCACGACCTATGCCACCCAGCTGGGTTTGAGGATCCCGACGGCCGGGCCGCGCGGCGTGTTCACGACCTCGGTCAACGGCAACGGCGGCAACCTCAGTGGCGTGGAGCTGACGGTGTCCATGCCCTTCAACCTGATCGCGCCCGTGCTCAACGGCTTCGGCATGACGGCCAGCTACTCCACCACCGACAGCTCGGTGAAGCTGCCCAACCTGATCGGCCTGAACCCGAACCAGCAGGTGCAATACAACGGCATCACCATGCCGCTGCCGGGCCTGTCGCGCGACAACAGCAAGCTGATGCTGTACTACGAGGCCGGCGGCTTCAGCGCCTTCGTGGCGCACAACCAGCGCTCGACCTACGTCGGCAGCGTGGCCAACGACGCCATCGGCGGCTACCCGACGCTGAAGTACATCCAGGGCTCGTCCTGGGTCTCGGCGCAGGTGGGCTACGAAGTGCAATCCGGCACCCTGAAAGGCCTGGGCCTGCGCGTCGAGGGCAACAACCTCAACAAGCCGGTGTACCGCCAGCTCAAGCTCGACGGTTCGATCGATTCGGAAACACGCACCGGTGCGTCCGTCGCCATCAAGCTGAGCTACAAACTGCAGTAAGCCGGTGACCCACATCAACCCCTTGTCGGGAAGCCTCGGCAAGGGGTTTTTTCGTCTGCGCTAGTCTTCTCGCAAACCGATGACGGAGACGGATGGATGAACGCCATGCACAAGCTCGTGATCGTGGGCGGCGGCACCTCGGGCTGGATGACCGCGGCGGCCTTCTCGAAGGTGCTCAAGGGTCAATATGAGATCACGCTGATCGAGTCCGACGAGATCAGCACCATCGGTGTCGGCGAAGCCACGATCCCTATGATCTCGCTCTTCAACCGCATGCTCGACTTCGATGAAGATGAGTTCGTGCGCGAGACCCAGGCCTCGTTCAAGCTGGGTATCGAGTTCGTCAACTGGGCGCGCCTGGGCGACCGCTACATCCACGGCTTCGGCGTCATCGGCCAGGACAACTGGACGGTCGACTTCCATCAGTACTGGCTGAAGCAGTACCAGGCCGGCAAAGCCAGCGAACTCGAGCGTTATTCCATCAACACGATGGCCTGCCTGCAGAACAAGTTCATGCGGCCGCGCGCCGACATGCCGAATTCGCCGCTGTCGCACATCGCCTACGCCTTTCACTTCGACGCGTCGCTCTATGCGCGCTTTCTGCGCAAGTACAGCGAAGCCCGCGGCGTCATCCGCCAGGAAGGCAAGATCGTCAAGGTCACCCAGCGCGAGATTGATGGCCATGTGAGTGCGGTGACGCTGCAATCAGGGCAAGAAGTCGAAGGCGACCTCTTCATCGACTGCTCGGGCTTTCGCGCGCTGCTCATCGAAGGCACGCTGAAGACGGGCTATGAAGACTGGTCGCACTGGCTGCCATGCGACCGCGCACTGGCCGTGCCCTGCGTCTCGGCCAAGGAACTCACGCCCTACACCCGCGCCACGGCGCGCAGCGCCGGCTGGCAATGGCGCATCCCGCTGCAGCACCGCATCGGCAACGGCCATGTCTACTCCAGCAAGTTCACGAGCGACGACGAAGCTGCGGCCGTGCTCATGAGCAACCTCGACGGCGCGCCGCTGGCCGAGCCGCGGCCGATCCGCTTTCAGACGGGCAAACGCAAGCTGGCGTGGAACAAGAATGTGGTGGCTATCGGCCTGGCCTGCGGCTTCATCGAGCCGCTGGAATCGACCAGCATCCACCTCGTGCAGATGGGCATCGCGCACTTGCTCACCTTCTTCCCCGCAAGCGGTTTTTCGCAGCAGGACACCGACCAGTACAACCGCGTGATGAGCCAGGAATACGAGTGGGTGCGCGACTTCATCATCCTGCACTACAAGGCCACCGAGCGCACCGACACGCCGTTCTGGAACTACTGCCGCGAGATGGCCATACCACCTTCGCTGCAACAGCGCATCGATCTGTTCAAAAGCCACGGCCGCGTCTACCGCGAAGGCAGCGAACTCTTCATGAAGGTGAGCTGGCTACAGGTAATGCACGGCCAGCGCATCCGGCCGGCTTCGTACCATCCGCTCGCCGACCTCTTGAGCGAGGAAGAAATCCAGGCCTACCTGGAAGAAGTGGAAGGCGTGATTGGCGCCTGCACCGAAGTCATGCCCACGCATGAGCAGTTCATCGCCGAGCATTGCGCCGCCGGCAGTGCGATGGCTGTGCCGACGGCACAACGTTGAAGGGTGTTGCGATGCGAATCCTGTCTTGGCTCCCCATCTGTTTGACGTTGGCCATTGCCCTGGCCACGGCCGGCTGCGCCAACCTGCCGCAGCCCGGCGATGCCATGCTCACTTACGAGACCGCGCCCGAAGGCGCGACGATCTTTGAAGATGGCCAATCTCTGGGTGTGGCGCCCATCACCCGCACCTACAAAAACGACGGCAAGTCCACGAGCATCCGCACGCCCGAGGTGACTGCCGTGTGGCCCAGCGGCGCCAAGGCCAGCTTCTGGACCCTGCTGCCCTCCGGTGCCGACCGCGTCGCCACCATCGAACGCCCCAGCGGCGCGCCGGGTTTGCAGGCCGATCTGGACCATGCCGCCCGGTTTGCCATCGCGAAAGACCGCGATGCGCAGCGCACCAAGGAAGCCATCGCCCGCGACATGGCACGCGCCTCGGCGCGCTGCAAAGACCAGATGGCCAAGGGCAACCTCGCCACCAACGACTGCTAGCTCGCCATGCGCGTGCAGGTGAAAAATCCATTCAGCGTCAGCCTGCCCTTCGCGGCATCGGCGCTCAGCAGATCCGGCCGGTCAATGTCGGCCGAATGAAACAGACCGCCGTCATAGTAGATCGCGCGGTTCCACGCGGCAGGCACTTGGGCTATGCGCTCAAAATAAGTGTTAGCCCCCATCATGTAGCCGGGCGCCACAACGTAGCGCGTGCTGAACGTGTGGGCATCGAGCATCTGGCTGTCGGCCAGCATCTGGTCGGTGGCGGCGCTCGACTGGCGCGGCACGTAGAAGCTCGTGCCCCCGAGCGCAGCGTCGTGGAACAGGTACAGCACCGATGCGGCGAAGAGAATGGGCGAGCCCTCGCCCGCCACGCGGTCGCGATGGCATTGCCATTGCCGGGGCTCCAGCTGGGCCGGTGGCACCGTCACCAGCGAAAGGCGCAGCGTCAAGTCCAGCGTGCGCCTTGCGCCGACGTGGCGGCGCACGTGTTGGTTGAAGTGGTCGGCCATGCGCTCGGCCATGGGCACCGGCGCGTCGAGCACGAGCCCGGGATAGGGGTAGCCCGAAGGCGGCTCGAAGGTCTGCTCTTGCGCCCACGCCACCAGCCCTTGCGGGTTGGCCAGCACGTCATCGATCACGATGCAGGATTGGCCCTGCAGCAGCGGCACCACGCTGAGTTTGGGCTCGGGGTTGAAGAAGCGACCCGCGGCGTCCAGCCATGCACTCATGTCGTTGATCCTCGAATACAGGCAGCGTCTGTGTTCATCATAAGTCGCGGGTTCACGGGCAAGGGCACCCACACCGGCCACCACGGCCCGACGCGACGCCGCTGCTGCACGCGGTGTCGGCAGCAGCCACGCTCGGCCTGCCTGCGCTGGCGCGCGCGGAGGCGAGGACATCGACCCACTGGCGTGGAAAGGCTTCCGCTACCGTGGTGGCACCTGGGGTTGGTGGCTGGTGAGCACGCGGCCGAAGAGCGGCGGCACGTCGAGCACCAGGCGGCGGCCCTCAGCGCTGAACAGTTCACCGCCCAGCGCATCGGCCCAATAGCCCGGTGCCGCGTCGGGTAACAGCAGCTCGACACGGCGCGTACTTGCGGCGTTATTCACCGCCGTCACCGCCCAGCGGTCGCCTAGTTTGCGCAGCAACACCATCACATGCTCGTCGACGAAGAGCGGTGGTTCCAGGCTGCCACGCCGCAGCACCGCGTGCTGGTGGCGCATGGTGATGAGCTGCTTGAAGCGCGCCCGCAGCGCCAGGTCGGGCTTGCCACCCAGGTCAGCCCAGGGATAGGTGCCGCGGTTGTAGGGGTCGTCACCGCCGGTGACGCCGACCTCGTCGCCGTAGTACACCGTCGGGGCACCGGGGTAGCTCATCTGCATGAATGCCGCCAGCAAAAGGCGCTGCTTGGCCAGTGCCACGGTCTCGGCGCTGTCCTGTTCGCCATGCCAGCCAAAGACATGCAGCGCGCGTGCCTGGTCGTGGCTGGACAGCAGGTTCATCAACGCGAAGTGCGCCTGCGGCGGGTAGGCCTCGCGCAGATGTTCCAGCTGCGCCGCCAGCGCGGTGGCCTTGCCGCCGCTGGCGTAGTCCTGCACGGCGTTGCGGAAGACGTAGTTCATGGTCGAGTCGAACATGTCGCCCAGGAAGTACTTGCTGGCATCAAACCAGACTTCGGCCACCGTCAAGGCATCGGGCTTGTGCTGCTTGACGGCCCTGCGCCACTCGCGCCAGAAGTCGTCGCTGACCCAGGGTGCCACGTCCATGCGCCAGCCTGAGGCACCGCGGTCGAGCCAGGTCTTCGTCACCGAGTCGCGGTCACGGAAGGCGAAATTGCGCCACGCCGGCGAGGCCTTGTCGAGCTCGGGCAGGCCGGTGATGCCGACCCAGCCCTTGTACTGTTTCTCCGGGTCAGTCTGAGTCGCGTCAAATGAAAACCAGCTGGCATAGGGTGAGTCGCGGCGAATGCGGCCAGCTTCGAATGCACCGCCGCTTCGATGGTTGGCATAACGGTCGAAGTAGATGGAGTCACTGCCGACATGGTTCAGGCTGGTGTCGGCAATGACGCGCATGCCGCGCTTGGCGGCCTGCGCCGTGAGCCGCTCGAAGTCGGCGTTGCTGCCGAAGGCCGGGTCGATGGCCTTGTAGTCGGCGGTGTCGTACTTGTGGTTGCTCGCCGCCTTGAAGATGGGCGTCATGTAAATCGTGTTGGCGCCGAGCTCCTGGATGTCATCAAGTTTGTCGATGATGCCGGCCAGGTCTCCGCCGAAGAAGTCGTTGTTGTGCACCGCGTCCGACCCGTCGCCCGTGCTCGGACGCCAGGGTTTGTCGAGCCAGTTCTTGTGCAGCTCGACTGTCGTGTCGTGATGGCGGTCGACGCCCGGCTTAGGGTCGTTGCGCTTGTCGCCGTTGCGATAACGGTCGGGGAAGATGTAGTAATAAACGACGTCGGCGGCCCAGTCGGGCACCTTGAAGTCGGCGGCGTAGACGGTCTGGCGGAAGCGCCGGATGGTCGAAGGCGCGGCTGGTTTTTCGGCCACGGTGCCAACACCACCCGTGCCCTTTTCGCGCGTCCAGTGCACGGCGTCGCCGTTGTTCTGCAACACGAAGGTACGGCCACTGATGTCCGCTTCGAACCAGTAGCCGTAGATGCTGACGTCCGACATACGTTGACTCGCACGCCAGCGTTCACCTTGTGCCAAAACCTGCCTTTGCATGGGCACGCGCGCCAGTTCCTGGTACTCCAGCACCTCCTGGTTGCCCTCGAAGCGGCGCTTCTCGATCACCAGGGTCATGGCCTGCACGCCGGCCATGGCGTCCACCGCAAAGTGCAGTTCGGTGCCCGCCACCACGGCACCGAAGGGCCTCTTGTGCGCCACGGCGCGAGAGTCGAAACGCAGGCTCAGAGCAACCCGGTCGACGACAGGCTGCGTGCTCGGGTCGGCGAAGGTCGTGGGCCCGACCGACCACAGCGGGCGGCCCGCCACGAAGGCGACGCGGATCGTGTGCTCGCCGTTGAACTCGTGCACGAAACTGCCCTTGCCATCGCCGAAGCTCGTGGCCTCGGCCCAGGCCGCGTCGGCGAGCTTGAATTCGTGGCGACCCTGCAGCTTGACGTTCAGGTAGTAGGCATCGCAGCTGTACTGGAAGGCATCGTCGTCGAGTGCGGCCCAGTTGTTCATGCTGCCGCGCAGGAAGAGCTGGGTCTTGCCCAGCGGCGCGTCACTCGGGCAGTCCTCGATCTTCAGCGCGGGTTCGGTGCCGTTCATGGCCAGGGTGATGCGGTGGGTGCCGTCGAAGCGATGCGTGAAATTCTGGCCGCGCAAAACCACGCGGCCGTCAGCGCTGCGGCCGAAGTCGGCGTCGGCCGACCAGCCTTCATCGCCGAGTTTGAAGCTGTGGTCACCGCGCAGCGTGGTCACCAGCTCGAAGCGGTTGCAGGCCCAGGTGAAGCGTTGCGCGTCAGCCGCGCTCCAGCTGTTGAAGCCGCCGCGCAGGTACATGGCGCGGCCTGCCAGCGGGTCGGGGCGACAGGTCTCGGCTGCAGCCTGCGCCGCGCCACCCAGGCTCGCGCCGAGCAGCAGCGTCGACAGCAGCGCGCGGGCTCTCACTGCACGCGCTTGTAGTTGCTGTAGCCGCCCACGGGCGTGAGGTCGGGCTTGAGCACCAGCGCCGTGTGGGCAGGCACGCTGAGATGCAATAACGCCGAAGATGCACGCAGTGGCGGCGCGTCGGGCGCGAGCAGATCTACCAAGCGCGTGTTGTCCATGATCTTCGAGTTGGGCAACAACACGGTCTCGGCCACGGTCGCGGTGGAGTTGTTGACGATGACGAAGACGGTGTCGCCGACACGGTCGGTGTAGCGCTCGAAGGCGATCAACTTCGTCGCTTCGGCCAGGCGGAAGTTGCCGACACGCAAGGCGCGGTGGTCTTTGCGCATCTGGATCAGCTGCTGGGTCCATGCCAACGCCGGGTGCGCGCCATCCACCAGGTCCCAGCGCATCGGCGCGCGCATTTCGGGGTCGCCGGCGCCGGTCATGCCGACCTCGCTGCCATAGTAGAGATTGGGCGCGCCGGGCAAGGTGAATTGCAGCACCTGGGCGATGCGGCGCTGGCGCTCATCGGGCATCTCGGTCGCCAGCCGCGCGGTGTCGTGGTTGTCGAGGTAGACCCAGCTCTTGAGCATGTTCTCGATGCCGACATCGTCGACCATACGTTTGAACATGCGGCTGGCGGTGGCCGCGTCGAAGCGGCCATCGGCAGTGCGCATGATGATGTGGCGCAGCGCGAAATGCAGCACTGCATCGACCGAAGGGAACCACTCTTTTGGATAGTTGGCGATTTCGCCAATGACCAGCGAACCGGGTTTTTCGGCGTGTGCGGCCTGCGTCAATTCGTCCAGGAACCTGAAGCCGATATCGAAGGCGACATCGAGCCGCCAGCCGTCGATGCCATCGCGCAACCAGCTGCGCACCACTGAGCCCGGGCCGGCGTAGATGTGCTCGCGCACCTTCGGGTTTTCGAGGTTCAACTCGGGCAGGTTCTGCGCGTCGGTCCACGGCCTCGCACCGCCCGGGTATTGCGGCCCGAACACGAACCAGTCGCGGTAGGGGCTGGTTACATCGGCCTCGGCCGCTTTGAAGATGGGTGCGTTGCGGCCCATGTGGTTGAAGACACCGTCCAGCACCAGCTTCAAGCCGCGCCGGTGCAGTTCCACCGCCAGTGCTTTCACATCGTCGCGCGTGCCCAATTCGGGCGACACCTGCTGGTAGTCGAGCGCGTCGTATTTGTGGTTGGTGTAGGCCAGGTGGATGGGCCCGAGGTAGAGCACTTCGGCGCCGAGTTGCTGCACGTGGCCCAGGCGCGTCATCAGGCTGCGCAGGTCGCCGCCCCAGAAGTCGATCTCGTGGCTCCAGAGCTTTTGCGCGTCGAGGTACCGGCCGCGCTGCGGCAGTTCAGACCAGTCGCGCAGCCGCTTCGGCGCCGGGTAGAGATGCCTCTTGGCGGCGAGGTCTGCCGATGGGGCGAAGCGGTCCACCAGCGCCTGGTAACTCACCGCGCCGTTGCGCCAGTCTCTTTCGCGCGCTTCAAAGGTGCCGGCAAGTTCGGCGTCGAATCGGTTGCCGTAGTTCATCGTCGTCTGTGCAAATAGGGTGGTGACGAACAACAGGCCGGGCAAGCCCCACAGGGCCTTCATCCTTTGACACCACCGGCAGTGAGGCCCGAGACGATCCAGCGTTGGGCGGCGAGAAATACAAGCGTGATCGGCAGGCCCGAGAGCACGGCCGCCGCGGCGAAGTCGCCCCACAGGTAACGTTGGTCGTAGAGGTAGAACTTGGAACCCACCGCCAGCGTGAGGTTGGGTTCTTCACGCAGCAGGATCGAGGCCACCGGGTACTCGATGATGGTGCCGATGAAGGCCAGCACGAACACCACC
>JANLYV010000218.1:0-9071 GCA_031365825.1 Rubrivivax sp.
CGCCGAGCACGAAGTAGTAGTACGCCAGGTTGCCGTCCAGGCTCAGGCCCGGCAGCGCGGGGCGGGCGATGTTGTTGATGCCGAAGGTGCCGCCGGTGAGCCACTCTTCGTTGCGCATCACCAGCCACACCGCCGTGTTGAAGCCCAGGGTGGCGAACGCGAGGTAGATGGTCTGCACCCGCAGCGCCGGGAAGCCGAGTGCCAGGCCGACGACGAAGCAGCCCAGCATCGCCACCGGCAGTCCGAACCAGAAGCTGAAGCCGGCTTTCATCAGGATCGCCACGGTGTACGCGCCGATGCCGAAGAAAGCGGCGTGGCCGAGCGACTTCTGCCCGGCGTAGCCGATCGTCAGGTTCAGGCCCATGGTGGCGATGACGAACACCAGCCAGTAGCTGAAAAGGTAGACGCCATAACTCTTCAGCAGAGGTGGCACGCCTAGCAGCAGGGCCAGCACGGCTATCAAGACGATGAGATGTGTGCGCTTCATCGTCACACCTTCCTCTCGACCTTCTTGCCAAGCAGCCCTTGCGGCTTGAACAGGATCACGGCCATGAACAGCACCAGCGCCACGGCGTCCTTGTACGCCGGCGAGATGTAGGCCGCAGCGAGGTTCTCGCACACACCGACGATGACACCGCCGAGCAGCGCGCCGCGGCTGTTGTTGAAGCCGCCGATGATGGCGGCGAAGAAGGCCTTGTTGCCCAGCGACTCGCCCATGTCGAACTTGGCCAGGTAGGTGGGCGTCACCAGCAAGGCCGCGGCGCAGGCCAGCACGGCGTTGATGGCGAAGGTGTAGAAGATCATGCGCGGCACGTTGATGCCCAGCACCGTGGCGCTCTCGGTGTTCTGCGCTACCGCCTGCATCGCGCGGCCAGTGACGGTCTTGTTCAGAAACGCTTGCGTGCCCAGCACCAGCGCCAGCGCCAGCACCAGCGTGCCGATGTCGGCCAGCGTGATGGTCACGCCGGCGATGTCGAACAGCTTGTCGGCGAAGAGGCTGGGGAAGGCATGCGCTTCGGCGCTGTAGCCGGCACGCACGCCATTGCGTGCGGCGATGGCCAGGCCGATGGTGGCGACGACGATGGGCATCATCCCGAACTTCAACAGCGGGTCGGCAATGCCACGTTTGAAAGCCCAGCCGAGCACGAGCACGGCCACTCCGCAGGTCAGCACGAAGGACAGAAGCAAAGGCGCGCCGGCCGCGGCAAAGGCCAGCATCACGAAGGCCGGCAGCATGACGAATTCGCCCTGCGCGAAGTTGATCGTGCCCGATGCCTGCCACAGCAGCGTGAAACCGAGGGCTGCCAGCGCATAGATGCTGCCGGTGGCGAAGCCGGAGAAGACGAGCTGGAGCAGGTCCGTCATGGTGTGCTGCGCGCGGTGGCGTCCTTTGCCAAGCGTGGAGGAGCCGGCTTACTTCTTGCCCAGCGCCGGCAGGACCTGCTTGACCTCTTGTTTGCCCGCCTTGACCTCGACCATGAAGCTCTCGCGGTCGAGGTCGCCGTTGGCGTCCATCGTCACGTCCATGATCACTCCCGGCTCTTTGGCGGCCTTCACGTTCAGGCCGTGCAGCGCCTGCACCACGGCCTTGCGGTCGAGCTTGCCGGCCTTCTCGATCGCGGCCTTGAGCAGGTACACACCGGTGTAGCCCTTGATGCCGTTGTGGTCGGAGACGTAGTTGTACGACTGGTAGAACTTGGCTTTGAACTTCAGCATCAAGGGGTTAGGCGCGTCGACCGTCAAGCCGACATGGGCCACGGCACCATTCGCAGCGTCGCCGGCGAGCTCGATCACTTTCTGGCCCGTGAGCGTGGTCTCGCCAACGATGGGTTTGGTGAAACCCTGCTTGCGCAACTCGCGCAGTGCGCGTGCCGATTCTTCTTCGTTGGTGTAGACGAACAAGGCGTCGGCGTTGCTCTGCTTGGCCTTGAGCACCGGCGCCGAGAAGTCGACCTGGCCCGAGTCGGTGGAGATGTCGGCCACGACCTTGGCGCCGGCGTCGGTCAGCGCCTTGGTGATGGCGTCGCGGCCGCCCTTGCCGAAGTCGTTGTTGACGTAGATCACGGCCACGGTCTTGGCCTTCAGGTCGCCGGCGATGTAGCGCGCCACCTTGGGCATGGCCGTGTCTTGCGTGAAGCTGGTGCGAAAGACGTAGGGGTTGCCTTGTTTGGTGATCGCCGCGGCTTCACCGCCGATAAAGTTGGGCACCTCGGCCTTGCGGCTCTCGTTCATGCTGACCATGATCGAGCCCGAGAACACCGGGCCGAAGATGGCGAAAGCACCATCGTCGACGGCCTTCACGGTCAGGCCCTTGGCCACGCCGGGGTTGCTTTGCGTGTCGGCAATCGAGTGTTCGATCTTCTTGCCGAGGATGCCGCCGGCGGCGTTGATCTCACCCACTGCCAACTCCACGCCGTTCTTGAAATTGGTGCCCGCCGTGGCACCAGCGCCAGAGAGTTCGTACAAGCCGGCGATCTTGATGGCCTGGGCCTGGGACAGGGCGGGCAGGCCCAGCGCCAGTGTGCATGCGGTGCGAAGAAGGGTGAGGCGCAAGAAGTTCATGGTGTCTCCTGGTGTACTTGTCTAGACAATGAGAAAAGCAAAGGGGAAAACCGGGATGAATTCAGGCCTGCAGCCAGGCGCGCACTTGCGCGATCATCGTGCGTTTCACGGGTATCTCCGGATGATCGCTGAACGCATCCCCACGATCAACACGAAGGATCTGATTGAGGGCCTGGGCAAAGGCCTGCGCGATGGCCGACAGCTTGCTGCCGCTGCTGCGCGACACCGCGCAGACGCTGCGGCCGCTGCTCTGAGCGCTCCCCAGTCTGCAGGGCACCCACCCACGGGTGGCTGCCGCATCGGCACGGCAATGGCAAGATGGCGGCCATGCACAACCTTCGACTTCGCACCCTGCTTCCGGCCCTGCTGGCCGTGTTCGCGCTGACGTCCGTCTTGACCTTGGGTGGCTGCGCCGCCCTCGACACGCAACAGCGCAAGTGGATCTTCCAGCCCAGCGACCGCACCTGGTGGGGCGGCCTGGAAGCGGCCCAGGGCATGCAGGACGTGCACATAGCCTTCACCTCGACCGAATCGGGACAGCCGGTGCGTTTGCATGGCCTGTGGCTGGCGCAGGAGCGCGCCGATGCACCGGTGCTGCTGTACTTGCACGGCGCGCGCTGGGACGTGCGCGGCAGCGCGCATCGCATGCGCCGCATGCACGAACTCGGCTTCGCCGTGCTGGGCATCGACTACCGCGGCTTCGGCCAGAGCACGCAGGCGCTGCCCTCGGAATCCTTCGCCTACGAAGACGCCCGCGCCGCCTGGGACTGGCTGGCGCGAGAGCACGCTCAAGTCGCACGTTATGTCTTCGGCCATTCGCTGGGCAGCGCGGTGGCAGTGAATCTCGCCACCGAGGTGAAGGACGCGGCCGGCCTCATCGTCGAGGGCAGCTTCACCTCCATCCCCGACGTGGTGGGCAGCTCGGCCTGGGGCTGGCTGCCGGTGTCGCCACTGATCACGCAGCGCTTCGACGCCGCCTCGCGCATTGCCAAGGTGCGCGTGCCGGTGCTGGTGGTGCACGGCAGTGCCGACAGCCTGATCCGCCCCGAACTCGGCCGCGCGCTCTTCGACAAGGCGAGCGAGCCCAAGCGTTTCGTCATGGTCGAAGGCGGCTCGCACCACAACACCAATGCAGTCGGGCAGCCGCTGTACCGGCAGGCCCTGGCCGACCTTTTCGGCGCGGCGTTCCGCTAGGTTCAGTGCCTCAGGTTTCGAGCGCGCAGTCCACCGGCTTCGCGTCGAGCACGCGGGTCAACACCTCGGGCAGCAGGCCCACGAGATAACCGCGGCGGCCGCCGTTGATGTAAATGCGCGGCAGTGGCAGCACGCTGGCCTGCACGTACACCGGCATCAGCTTCTTCGTGCCGAAGGGCGAGGTGCCGCCGATCATGTAGCCGCTGTGGCGCTGCGCCACCTCGGGCTTGCAAGGTTCGACCGACTTGGCGTTGATGGCGCGCGCCAGGTTTTTCGTCGAGACTTGGCGGTCGCCGTGCATCAGCACGATCAGCGGCGCGGCGTGTTCGTTCTGCATCACCAGCGTCTTGATGACCTGATGCTCGGGCACGGCGAGCTGGCGTGCCGACTGGGCCGTGCCGCCGTGCAGGACGTAGTCGTAGGCGTGCTCGCTGAAGGCCACGCCGGCACGGCGCAAAGCCTGCGTGGCCGGTGTCTCGCTCACGCGGCTGCTCTTGCGGCCCATCACCTTGCCAAGCAATACGAGCTAGCGCTTGGCCTTGCCGGCGCGTTTGGCGCGTGCTTCTTCCTGCAGGCGCAGCACGCGTCGCTGCACCTTGCCGGTGGTGGTCATCGGCAAGGCGTCGACGAACTCCACTTCCTTGGGGTATTCATAGGGTGCCAACTTGCCTTTGACGTGGCGCTGCAGATCGATGATCAGCGCCGCGTTGCCCAGCGCGCCATGCGCCAGCACGATGTAGGCCTTGACCAGTGCGCCGCGGTCGGCGTCGGGCTTGGGTACCACGGCGGCGTTGGCCACGGCCGGGTGTTTGATGAGGCAGTTCTCGATCTCGCTCGGGCCGATGCGGTAGCCGGCGGCCTTGAACACATCGTCGCTGCGGCCGCGATACCAGAGGTAGCCATCGGCATCCATCAGCGCCAGGTCGCCGGTGCGGCACCAGCTGTCGCCGGGGTCGCCGCTGTACTTGGCGCGTGTTGCCGCCTCGTCGTGCCAGTAGCCCAGGAAGAACACCGGGTCGGGGTCACCATGGATGTCACGACTATGCACGGCCACGTCGCCCACGGTACCCCGTGCGACTTCATTGCCGGCGTCGTCGAGCACCGCGACCCGGTGGCCCGGGTAGGCGCGCCCCATGCTGCCCGGCCGCGCCGGCCAGGCCGCGTTGCGCCGGCCCTGCGCGTCGACATAGGTCGCACAGTTGCCGACCACGTAGTTGATCTCGGTCTGGCCGAACATCTCGTTCACGCCCACGCCGAGCTGGTCGCGGCACCAGTGGAAGACGGTGTCGCCCACCGCTTCGCCCGCACTCATCAACGCGCGCAGCTGCAGCCGGTATTTCTTGCGTGGCTCGGGCACGGCTTTCATCATCGCCTTCAGTGCCGTGGGGAAGAGGAAACCGTGGGTCACGCGGTGGCGCTGCATCAGCTCGAACGCACCTTCAGGCGAGAAGCGGCCCTGGTAGGCGACGATCTCGCGGCCGAAGTAGAGCGTGGGCAAGAGCGCGTCCATCAGGCCGCCGGTCCAGGCCCAGTCGGCCGGGCTCCAGAACACGCCGCCGGGCTCCGTGCCAAACCAGTTCTGGCTGCAGACAAAGCCGGTCAGGTTGCCCAGCAGCGCGCGGTGCGGGATCAAGGCGCCTTTGGGCTGGCCGGTGGTGCCGCTGGTGTAGAGCAGCGCCGCCGGGTCGTCGGCCGCGGTGACGTGGTTGATGAAGAGCTCGCTCTCGCGTGCCAGGGCCTGGCCCCAGGCGATGTCGCCTCGTGCCGCTTCGTCCACGGCGATGACCGTCTTCAGCTTGGGGCAGTCGGCGCGTGCCGTGCGCAGGTTGGCCGCCGACGTGGCGTCGACGATGGCCGCCACGGTGCCGCTGTCTTTCAGCCGGAACTCGAGGGCGTCGGCGCCGAAAAGGATGGACAACGGCACCGCCACGGCGCCGAGCTGGTACACGGCGATGTGGGCGATGGCGGTTTCGGGCCGCTGCGCCATGGCGATGGCGACGCGGTCACCGGGTTTGACGCCCTGGCGTTGCAGCGCGTGCGAGAGGCGGTTGGCCTGCAGTTGCAGCGCCCCATAGCTGAGCGCACCCGCAGCCCCATCGTCGCGCTCCCAGTGCACGGCCACGCGCATGGCGCTGGCCGGGTTGCGCGCCCAGCGGCCACAACAGACGTCGGCGATGTTGAAAAGCTGCGGCACGCGCCAGCGAAACGCCCCATGCAATTCGGCCCAGGTATCGGTGGCGGCGGCTTTTCTTGACATGACCGGAGCTTAACCCCGGGCGACGGCGGGTCCGCCCGTTGCCGCGGGTCAAGTTCTTGCGACGCACGCCGAAATCTCAACCATGGCCTGGCGCCACAAGGCCGCCACCGCCCAACCCATCACCAGCCCGTCATCACCCCGAGTGCCCGCGACCATGCAAACGACCGTCCTTGCCGCCGTCAAGCACCGCATCCAGCTCGGCCAACCGCTGCCCTTCAATGTGCGCAATGTCGACGAGACCTTGCTGCTGGCGCGTGGCCATGTGTTCGAGAGCCGCGAGCAGATCGAGACGCTGCTGCAGCGTGGCGCCATCGTCGACCTGGCCGAACTGGTGAGCCATGCCGACCACGCCCGCCATGCGCCGCGCGAGCTGCTGCCGCACCTGTGGCGCGAGGGCTTGTCGCGCGTAGGCGATGCACTGTTGCACGCGCCACACCACAGTTTCCGCCATGCGCTCGAAGACGCCACCGACCCGATGCTGGTGCTGGTGGAACGCGACCCCGATCTGGCCATCTTCCAGGTGCTGCGGCACGACACCAGCAGCGCCGCAGCCTACGGTGTGCAGCGCTCGATGAACACGGCCGTCACCGCCTTCCTGGTGGCACAGCGCCTGGGCTGGACGCCGGGCGAAGTGGAGAAGGTCTTCAAGGTCGCGTTGACTTCAAACTTGTCGATGCTGGAGCTGCAGGGTGAGCTTTCGGTGCAGTGCACGGCGCTGAGCGCCGCGCAGCGCGAGGCCTTGCAAAGCCACCCCCACCGCAGTGCCCGCCTGCTCGAGGCCGCCGGCGTGACCGACACGGAGTGGCTCGACGCGGTCTCGCGCCATCACGAGATGGAAGACGGCAGCGGCTACCCCACCGGCAGCACCGATGTCGGCGACCTGGCTTCGCTGGTGCGCCGTGCCGATGTCTACACCAGCAAGCTCTGCGCGCGCTCGCACCGAGAGGCCCTGTCGGCCGACGTCGCCGGCCGCCAGATGTTCATGCAGGACCCCGGCCACCCGATGACGGCCGCGCTGGTGAAGGAATTCGGCGTTTACCCGCCGGGCTGCCACGTGCGCCTGGCCTCGGGCGAGCTCGGCATCGTGGTGCGGCGTGGCTCGACGGTCACGACGCCGGTGGTGGCCTGCCTCACCAGCAGCCATGGCAAGGCCCTGGTCACGCCGGTGCGGGTGGACACCAGCATCGCCGGACGCGGCGTCGTGGCCGTGGTTGGCCAGCGCTCCGTCAGCATCGAGGCCACGGCGGACAAGTTGATGCTGCTGACTTTGCGTTGACGACCTCGCGTTGATCACCCGAGGTTGACCACCTTGCGCTGATGCCGCACTGCGGCGATGCTCGTGCGGAAATGCCCGCCGATCAAATCCACATCGACGACCTGCCGCTGTTTCCACTGCCGCGGGCGCTGTGTCCTGGCGGCTTGCTGCCGCTGCGCATCTTCGAGGTACGCTACCTCGACATGGTGGCGCGCGCCTTTCGCGATGGCACGCCCTTCGGCGTGGTCTGCCTGATCGAAGGCAGCGAAGTGCAGCAGCCGGCGCGCGGCGGCGATGGCGAGATCTTCGCGCAGGAGCGCTTCCACGACGCCGGCACACTGGCCACCATCAGCCAGCTCGAGCGGCCGATGAGTGGCCTGATGGTGATTCGCTGCGAAGGCACGCGGCGCTTCCGGCTGAGCGCGCGCAAACGCCTGCCGCACGGCCTGTGGACCGGCACGGCCACGTGCATCGAAAGCGACCCGCACGTGCCCGTACCGCCCGATCTGGCCAACACGAGCGAGGCGCTGCGCGACCTGTTCACGCAGTTGCAGGCACAAGCCGGCGCGCCGCAGCAGCTGCCCTTCCTCGCGCCCTACCGCTGGGACGACTGCGGCTGGGTGGCCCACCGCTGGTGCGAGCTGCTGCCGATGCCAGCCGCGCTGCAACAGCGCCTGCTGGAAACCGAAAGCCCGCTGCTGCGGCTGGAGCTGGTGGCCGACATGCTCGACCGTTTTCGCGAGCGCGCCCCACGCCGCGAGGGGCCACCATCGCAGACCGGCTGAGCCGGCCGACTGAGCAGTAGACAGGCGCCGCCTAAAATCGTGCCCTTCCCTTTTGAAAGTGCCTGATGAGCCTCAAGTGCGGCATCGTCGGACTGCCCAACGTCGGCAAGTCCACCCTCTTCAACGCGCTCACCAAGGCCGGCATCGCCGCCGAGAACTATCCGTTCTGCACCATCGAACCCAACGTTGGCATCGTCGAGCTGCCTGACTCGCGCCTGGAGAAGCTGGCGGCCATCGTCAAGCCCGAACGCATCGTGCCCGCCATCGTCGAGTTCGTCGACATCGCCGGGCTGGTGGCCGGCGCGAGCAAGGGCGAAGGGCTGGGCAACCAGTTCCTGAGCCACATCCGCGAGACCGACGCCATCGTCAACGTCGTGCGCTGTTTCGAAGACAGCAACGTCATCCACGTCGCCGGCAAGGTCGACCCCGTGGCCGACATCGAAGTCATTCAGACCGAGCTCTGCCTGGCCGACATGACGACGGTGGAAAAGAGCCTCATCCGCTACGGCAAGTCGGCCAAGGCCGGCGGCGACACGGAAGCGCAGCGCCTGGTGGACGTGCTGAAAAAATGCGAGGCCGCGCTCGACCAAGCCAGGCCGGTACGCTCGATCGCCTTCAGCAAGGAAGAGTTGGCGGTGCTCAAGCCGCTGTGCCTGATCACCGCCAAGCCGGCGATGTTCGTCGCCAACGTCGCCGAAGACGGCTTCGAGAACAACCCCTTGTTGGCGCAACTTCGTGATTTCGCCGCCAAGCAAGGCGCGCCGGTGGTGGCCATCTGCGCCAAGACCGAAGCCGAACTCGCCGACATGGCCGACGACGACAAGCTTATGTTCCTGGCCGAGATGGGGCAGGACGAGCCGGGGTTGAACCGCCTCATCCGCGCGGCCTTCAAGTTGCTCGGCCTGCAGACCTACTTCACCGCCGGCGTGAAGGAAGTGCGCGCCTGGACCATCCACGTCGGCGACACCGCGCCGCAGGCCGCGGGCGTGATCCACACCGACTTCGAACGTGGCTTCAT
>JANLYV010000226.1:0-13461 GCA_031365825.1 Rubrivivax sp.
CCGAGCAGCCGGTTCATCCAGCCGTCCTTCAGCTGGTACGGTGACTTGCCGCCTGTTTCCAGCACGTTCTGCGCGTCGAAGTGTGAGCGGTCGCGGTACGCAGACGCGACCGCGTGCAGGAAGGTGGCTTCTCCGCCAGCGAAAAGCTGTCGCAGCTTGGGCAGTGCCGGGTGCAATGCAAACGTGCCGTCCAACTTGAGGGCGGCTGCCGGGTCAATCGCAAGTTGGCCACGCAGGCTGGCATAGGCCGGCTCCGCGTAGGGGATGACGATGTTCAAGCCATCCGCCGCTCCGCGCTGGATGATGAATATGAAGCGGCGCTCGGTTGCGACCTGTGCGAAGAGCACCTGCGGTGCAGCCAGCAGCGTGGCCGCGCCCATAAAGCCGCGTCGATCCATGCTCATTCCTACCTCCTCAAGAATTCCGGGGAAACCAGCAACAGCGCGAGCGCCGTGCCACCGCTGTCTGCGCGCGCGATCGCCGTTGCAGTGGTCTCGGTCAGCGTGCTCAGCAGTACCCGCGGCGCCAGACTGCGGGCGTCCGTTGCGTCGCCAGCTTCCTGTGCGAGCCGTTGTGCGACCTCCACACGCCGCATCAGCGCATCGGGCGCGGCCCAGGTGGCAGCGGTATCGCCGTAGCCCGCGGGCGAGCCGGGTCGCCACACCGGCTGGCCCAATTGAGTCATCAGGTTTGCAGCCTGCATCGGCGCCATTGAGCGGCGGCCGAGCGCGCGCAGGCTGGAGATGGACCAGTCCCAGGGCGACTTGAACTTGGCGGCGGCAGGCTGCCACGCGTCGGGGGACGCGATCAATTCGCGGTAGACGCTCGTGAGCTCACCGCCCGCGCGCGCAAAGGTGTCGGCCAGGCGCTGCACCAAAGCTGGTGGCGGATCGTCCGCAACGAAGTGACGTGCGAGCTTGCGCGCGACATGGAGCGCGGTGGCTGGTGCCGCGACCAGGTCGTGAATCACGGCGCGCGCCTGCGCTTCGCCCGAATCGGAATAGGTCTTGCCAAGGATGGTGCGCGTGCCGGGCTCGTGCAACGCAGGCACAAAACGGAAGGTGGCACCGCCGGTGGTTCCGCCGGTGTTTCCACCATCACCGGGCAGTGTCCAGCCGGTGAGAGCGCGCGCGAACTCACCCACGTCCTCCTGCGTGTAGCCGCTGCGCACACCCAGCGTGTGCAGCTCGAGGATCTCGCGCGCGAGGTTCTCGTTGAGGCCGCGGCCGCGCGAGCCCATCGTGCTGCCCGGGCCTGTCGACTGCGCCTGGTCCAGGTATAGCAGCATCGCCGGGTGCCGCACCACCGCCAGCAGCAGGTCCTCGAACCGGCCGAGCACGTTAGGCCGGATCGCATCGGCCTCGAAGCTTCCAGCCAAACCCACGATCAGCAGCTTGTCGACGGACACCGCGAAGTGGTTGGACCAGAAGTGCACCAGCCGTTCGACGAAAGGCGTAGCCGTCTGCAGTGCGCTGGTGGTGCGCGCGCCTACCGCAACCTGGTATTCCCGGCTGCCTTCACGCAGGTAGCCCTCGCGGATGCCGCTGCGCTGGCCCTCGGGCGCCTGCCGCACAGAGCGCTGCATGTTGTTCCAGACGTCAACGAGTGCAGACGTGCGCGGCAGCGGCTTCCAGGCCGCGGGCAGCGGCTCGTAGGCATCCAGCTGCGAGAGCAGCCAGCGCTGCGGGTCGGCCGGTGGCGCGTCGTCAGGCCGCGCGCCGAGGCCGAAGCGGTTCAGGGCAAGGGCGGGGGAAGTCATGAGCGTGATCTTTGCAGCCAACGCGGCTCGAACGTTGTCCGGCGGGTTACGAGCGTGTGAAGCCGACGAGAGGCCGATCAGGCCGCCGTCAATCGCAAGGTGGCGCAAAGGCCGCCTCCCGCGCGGTTGCTGATCAGCAGCGGGCCGCCGTGGCGAAGGGCTATTTCGTTCGCGATGGAGAGGCCCAGCCCCGCACCCGAGGCGCTGCCGCGAGAGCGATCCAGTTGCTCGAACGGCTGCATCACACGCGCCATCTCGGGCTCAGGGATTCCGGGGCCGCGATCCATCACATGCACCTGCACGCGTCCGCCCTCGGCTTCCACCGACAGCTCGGGCCCGGACGCATGCACCACGGCGTTTCGCAGCAGATTCACGAGCGCGCGGCGCAACGAAGGCGCATGCCCCCGCACGACCAGCCCAGTGGGCTCGGGGCTCCCAACCACCACACCCAAGGCCTCGACGTCCTCCACGGCCTGGGCGAGCAATCCATCGAGATCCAATGCCTCCAAAGGCGGTGTCTCACCGATGCCGCGCAGGTAGTCGAGCGTGCCCTGCACCATGTCTTCCAACTGGCGCAAGTCGCGGCCGAAGGAAGCGCGGCTCTCGAGATCGGCGAGTAACTCGGCGCGCAGGCGCAAGCGGGTGATCGGCGTGCGCAGATCGTGGGAGACCGCCGCCAGCGCCTGCACGCGCCCTTGCACGTGCTCCTTGAGCCGCCGATGGAGCCCGTTCAATACTTCCGCGGCGCGGCGCACCTCGGGCGGTCCCTGCTGCAGGAGCGGCGTCGCATCCAGGCCCGCGCCCAGCGCCAGTGCACCGCTTGCGAGCTGCTCCAGCGGACGCAATGCCCAACGCATCGCCAGCATGACCAGCAACGACGTCGTCGCGGCGAGCAGCAGGAAAGGCCCCAGCAGGCCATCGGTGCGGAACCTCGGCTGCGCCACCTCCACTTCGGTTTGAAGACGCTGCCCGTCGCGCAGGCTTGTCGCCATCGCGATACGCAGCCCGTGCGTGCGAGAGGCATCGCGTACGCGTTGCAGTGGGCCGCGCGTGGCGACGACCGATACCGCGCGGCCGGGGAGCCGCCGTCCCCACACCTCGCGAACCACAGCCAGCACTTCCGGTGGCGCAGCTTCCGGCGCGGACGCTGCGTCGAGCCGCACGAGGGGGTAGGGAACCGCAGCCGCGACCGCGGCGCGGTCCGCCGCCGGAACGGCATCGATGACCGCGACGACGTCCGCAGCGCGCTGCACCTGTTGCACCAGTGCGGCGCGGCGCGCAGTGGAGGCGCGATCCGACAGCGTCCACCACAGACTGGCAGCCTGCATCGACAACATCCCGGCCAGCAGCAGCATGACCAGCCGCGCACGCAGCGATACCCCCGCCCATGCACGCCGCAACCACTCACGCACCGGGCGGCACCGTGTACACGTCGGCGTTGAGCACATAGCCGCTGTTGCGAACGGTCTTGAGCAGCTGGCCTTCGCCGGTGTCCCTCAGCCTCTGGCGCAATCGGTAGACCTGGATATCGATCGTGCGATCGGAAGGTTCCAGGTCGCGCTTGTGGGCCAGCTCCACGAGGCGTTCCCTCGACAACACCACCCGAGGGTGCATGAGGAACACGCCAAGCAGCCGGTACTCGGATGTCGACAGCGGCGCCAGGACGCCGTCGTCGTGGCGCAGCTCACGCGACCTGGTGTCCAGGCGCCAGGCGCCGAATCGCAGCTTGGCCGGCAGGATGGAGGCCGCGGCCGCTCCTGTGGTGCGCGCAGGCGCGCGCCGCAACACCGCGTGGATGCGGGCCACCAACTCGCGTGGCTCGAATGGCTTGCACACGTAGTCATCCGCACCGACCTCCAGGCCGACCACGCGATCGATCGGGGAACTGAGTGCCGTGACCATGATGACGGGCACGAGCGTGTGCTTGCGCAGCCATCGCAGGAGGTCCAGGCCGTCCTCCTCGGGCAGCATCACATCGAGCAGCACAAGGTCGATGCTCTGTTCCTCGAAGCTCTGCCGCATCTCGGCGCCACAGGCCGCCAGCAGTGGGCGCAGCCCACAGGCTTGCAGATATTGGCGGAGCAATTCCCGGATCTCGGGGTCGTCATCGACGACAAGCACTGAGGGGGACGACGAGGCGGGAGCGGCAGTCGGCATCCACGAATTGTCGTGGTCACTCAAGAGGCGAGACAGCGGCCGTACAAAGCTGCTACAAGCGCTTTACAAAGCCCCGGCGGACCGGCGCCTTCTTGATTGAGAAAGGTTTGCTTTTGGCCGAAAGCCGGCCCCCAACTATGCGACCGCTTCGGCTGTCTGGTCCCGAGGTGCCGCCAATTCACGCAGGCCAGCACGCCTCACATCCCGTCTGTCGCTTATCTGCCGCCGAACAGGTTCACTGGGCGTGGACAGGCAGCAGTGGCGCCGGGTCAGAAGAAGGCCATGGTCCGCACCTCGATGCTTTCGCGCTTGGGCGCATCGGGCGGCGTGCTCGGGTCTTCGAATGCGGTGTGCCCCATGAAGCGCGCACGACCGTCGGTTTCGGAATCGAAGGTCTTGAGCAGCAAGGCCTGGTCGGCCTCCATCCGGGGAAAGTAGATCCAGCGGTGCTTCGGCGACCAGCGCATTACATAGATTTCGCCAGTGCGCTCGAGGTACTTCAGCTCCATCAGGAGCATGTCGCCGGGATCGTGGCTGCGCGCATCGCACATCGCCAGCGGCAGTTCCTCGACGCGTCGGTACAGCGGCTTCCAGACGTTGAAGAACGCCACGCGGCCCTTGAGCAATTCGTCGGCGGCCTCGGGCACGATGTCGCGCACGCGTTGCGGGCCACTCTTGACGGTGTAGTCGCTGTGCACCAGCAGCACGGCGGGCCGCTGCACCGTGGTCTGCGCCTTCAGGTCGGCCGGCAACCGCTTCCTGATGGTGTGGTCGAACACCTCGACGCGCCGCGCGCCGGTGTTGCGCTTCACGAAGTCGGTCACCTGCGCGTAGAAGCGTGTCTTGATCGAGGCGTCGTCGTCGAACTGATCGAAGCGCGCGCCGAACGGATGAATCTCGAAGCCTTCGCGGTCGACGCTCAATTGCAGCGCCTGCGGCCAGCCATCATGGATCTCGACTTCGCGCGGGTCGGTACCGGGCGGGTTCAGCTTGACCGATGCGTCGGGCTCATAAAAGTAGTAGTCGGGCGGCGTGCCGTTGTCGACGCTGTAGTTCAGCGTCGCACGCACAGATCGGGTTTGGCTCACGGCGCCTCTCAATTCGCGACGGGCCGAGTGGTTGAGAAGCCTTCGCCAACCCAGGTCTTGTGCCAGCTCGGCAGCTTCTCCACGCCTTCGGTCAGCCAGCGACGCAGGTTCGGGTGGTCGGACAACGGCAAGCGCTGCCAGCCATGCAGATGCATAGGCGCGGCCAGCGCGATGTCGGCGATGGTCGGGCCGCTGCCGGCCACCCACTCACTCGCCGCGAGCCTGGCGTCGAGGATGCCCGCCAGCTTGTGAAACTGCGCCTGCTGCGCGTCGAGCACGGCCGGGTCGGGCAACGAGCCGAGCAAAGGCTTGACGCAGTTCTCCACCAGAAACACATAGCAGCTCGGGAACCAGCTCGACGACTCCCAAAACAGCCAACGGTTGATGTCGGCGCGGCGCTGCAGATCGCGCGGATACGCGCGCTCGTTGCCTACCTTGTCGGCCGCGTATTGCAGGATCGCATTCGACTCCCACAGCACCAGGCTGCCGTCGACCATGGCCGGCAGCGACGCGTTCGGGTTGATCGCCACGAAGGCCGCAGCTTTCTGTTCGCCCTTGAAATAGTCGACGTGCTTCAGCTCGAACGGCGCGCCGATCAGGTCGAGCCCAGCGAGCACCTTGCGGCAATTGATCGTGATCGGGTCGGCGTAGATCTGCATGAGCTTGTCTCCAGTGGATGGTTGCGGTCTGAAGCCGCTGGTGCAGAGCGTATGCATTGACGGCGTTCGCAACAACTGCTCGAATGCAAACCGTTTGTCCTTGATCTGGAAACAATGAGCATTTCCTCCGACATGCTGGTGGCCTTCGTCAAAGTCGCCGAGCACGCGAGCGTGAGTGCGGCCGCCGTGAGCATCGGCGTCGGCAAGAGCGTGATCAGCAAGCGCATTGCGCAACTCGAAGCGGCGGTGTCGACCACGCTCTTCAGCCGCAGCACACGCAAGGTGGCATTGACGACGGCGGGTGAGACTTACCTGGCCTATGCGCGACGTGCGCTCGACGAGATCAGCGCGGCCGACGAGAGCTTGCGCGCGCTGCGCTCCGACCTCAGCGGTCAAATCCGAATCACCGCCGCGGTCTCGTGGGGGCAGCGCGTGCTCGCCAAACGCTTGCCCGAATTCCTGCGCCTGCACCCGGGCATACAGATCGAATTGCTGCTCGCCGACCGCATGATGGACATTGCCTACGAACGCGTGGACATCGCCCTGCGCTGGACGGCGGCTGAGTCATCTGACTTCAGCACCTGCCCTATCGCGCGCATCGAGTGGGTCGTCGCGGCCGCGCCGGCTTACCTTGCGGCAGCAGGCACGCCGGCTGAGCCTCGTGACCTCGGCGCGCACCACTGCATGAGCTACTGGCGCGAAAGCTCGGACGACACCTGGGCCTTCGCGCTGGCCGGCCGGGTCGAGGAAGTGCGGGTGCGCAGCCGCTACCACGCCAACAACCCCGAGGCCGTGGCCGACGCCGCGTTGGCCGGCCTCGGCATTGCCTTGCTGCCGCGCTACTTGTGCGAAGAAGACATCGTGCGCGGCACGCTCGTACCCTTGCTCACCGAGTGGACGCCGCGCACGAAATTCGGCCTCGGCATCAGCGCCTTCGTCGCGCCCGAGCGTTTGCGCGTCAAGCGCAACCAGGCCTTGCTGGCATTCCTGCGCGAGCGACTCGATCCGAACGCGTGAAGGCCGTGGCGCAAGCTCGCCGGTTCGAGTCGCCCACCATTCAATCCACCGGCACTCCACGCGAACGCCCGACTTCGTTCAACACCGGGTAGGACGGTGGCATGCCGTATGGCCGCGGGTTGCCTTCGGTGCTGGGCGGGAAGCCGCCGTTGATGACCCTAAGGATCAGGTTCACCGGATTGCGCATGGTGAGCGAATGGTTGTCGGCAAGCAGCGGACAGGCGATCTCGGGGATGTCCAAGCCGCTCAGCCCCGATTCGCAACTCGAGGTGAGTGACGGCGCGTGCCAGTCCCGCACGGGATCAGACCGTCGGAATAATCGTCGACCTTGGTGACGACCCGGTGGGCGCCGCGGTTCCATTGCGCGGCCATGGCCACCGATGCGACCGACTCACCGCACCGCACCCCGGGCAAGGTTCGATGCACGAGCTACTACGCTTGCGCAGAAATCGACAAATGGGCCCCTCCGGCGGACATCCACAAGCTGCAGTCGGCGCTCGAAAGCGTGGGCACGCCGCATCGCATCGAGTGGTATGCGGGTGTCGAGCATGGCGTTTGCGCGCCGCTTTGCGGGCAGCTATCGCGCAAGGCAAGCTGCCGTTAAACGCGCCGCGGCGGCTTGTGTTCATGGATGCGGGCACCTGCCTGCCACGCGCCCGTGCCCTGGCCGCACGGCACCGATCGCGGCATTGCGATGCTGAATCGCGAGGCGTATAAGCCTGCGACGGCTCGCGGGATTGCCAAGTTATTCGCGCGCCGAGCAAGGAGCGCATATGCACCGACTGATCTTTGGCTTGATCACGGCAATCACCGGGCTCGCCTCGGGCGCCCTTGTCACCGGCGCAGCAGAAGTGGGCGGCGAAGCGAAAGCGACTTTCGACCCGTTGCTCGCCGCGCCCGGCAGTGTCTGCGGCCCGGTTGCCGGCGGGCAGCCGCGGCTTCTCAAGCAGCTGCTGCTGGCGCAGGCACAGCTGCCCAAGGCCGAAACCGCGCCCTTCACGGCCGCCACCGCCAAGGCTTCAGGCAGCCCGCCGGCGGTCATCGCCGACGTTGGGCTGTACCGGGATCTCGGTGCGTTGACATTCAAGGTTGGCACCCGGCACCCGAAGGCGCAGGCCTATTTCGACCAGGGGCTGCGCCTGGCTGCCGGGTTCAACCACGCCGAAGCGCAGCGCGCGTTCCAGGCGGCGCAAAGGCTAGCCCCCGACTGCGCGATGTGCTACTGGGGCGAAGCCTGGGTGCTGGGCCCGAACATCAACATGCCGATGGCGCCGGAAGCCAACGCGCCGGCAGAGGCCGCCATGGCGAAGGCCACGGCCCTGGCCGCCAGGGCGCCCGAACGCGACCGCGACTTGATCGAAGCGTTGGCCAGGCGTTATTCGCCCGACCCCAAAGCCGAGCGCGCCGGGCTCGACGCCGCATTCGCCGACGCGATGAAGGCGCTGGCAGCGAAGTACCCGCGCGACGATCAGGTGCTGACGATCTATGCCGAAGCGGTGATGGACCTGCAGCCGTGGGACTACTGGGAAGCGGCTGGCGCCAAACCCAAAGGCCGCGCGCAGGAGATGGTCACGGCGCTGGAGACCGTGCTGGCGCGCAACCCGAAGCATGCCGGCGCGATCCATCTCTACATCCATGCCGTCGAAGCCTCGACGCGTCCCGAGCGCGCGTTGCCGCATGCGCGGCGGCTGGGCGCGCTGATGCCCGGCGCCGGCCACATCGTGCACATGCCTGCACACATCTACTACCGTGTCGGGCTGTACCGCGATTCGCTACAGGCCAACCGCCGTGCGCTGCTGGTCGACGAGCGCTACTTCAACTCGTCGGCCTCCGACCCGATCTACAAGTTTGCCTACTACCCGCACAACATCCACTTCGTGCTCGTCTCGGCCATGATGGGCGGCGATGCGAAGACGGCACTCGACGCCGCCGCGCGGCTCGACGCGGCCTTGCCTACCGACGTGGTGAAGAGTTTTGCCGTGCTCGAGCCGGTGAAGGGCGCGGCGTACTACGCCCACGCGCAGTTCAGTGATGCCGACACCATCCTCGCGCTGCCTGCGCCCGCCAGCGAGCTGAGTCTGGTCACGGCCATGTATCACTACGCGCGCGCCGTCGGCTTTGCAGCCAAGCGCGACCCGGTCTCGGCGCGGCTCGAAGTCCAGGCGCTGGAACGCATCGAAAAGCAGGCCAACTTCAAACCCTATGGCGACTGGGGCGTGCCAGCCCGGGAAGTGGTGCAGACCGCGCGCTGGGTGGCGCTGGGCCGCATCGCCGATGCCGCCGGCGACCTCGACGCCGCAGCCAAGGCCTACGAAGAAGCGATCTTCATCGAAGATTCGCTGGCCTACACCGAGCCCCCGTACTGGTACTACCCGGTGCGCCAGTCCTTGGCCGCGGTGCGCCTGCGCCAGGGGAGGCTGGACGAGGCCGAGACGGCGTTCCGCGAATCGCTGGCGCGCGTGCGCCAAAACGGCTGGGCCTTGGCCGGGTTGGCCGAGACCTACCGCAAGGCTGGCAAGGCGAGTGATGAAAAGGCGGCGCGCGCCGCTTTGGCGCGCACCTGGATGGGTGGCCGGGCGCCTGACATCGCGCGCCTGTGATTCGACCGATGGCGGCGTGCGACAACTGACGGCGCGGTTGCGCCGTGCCGATGGCCGGTGACCAGCGTACGACCGGGCCACTCAAGTCGCAGGCGCCAGCCGCTGCTCGAACTTTAGCTTCGCGTCCTCGAAACCCAGGACACGCCATGCTGCCTCGGCAGCGGCGAAGGCTGCCTCGCGAAGGGCGCGGCGCGAGTTCGAGATCAGGGCACGCGGCGCGCGATGTCCGCAGGTTGGAAGCGCTACCAGCGCAACGCCGGCCAGGCGAGCGCATTCCACGAAGACGCGCACCGCCTCTGCATTCGCCACGGTTTGCAGTTCAGGTATGGCCAGCAGTGACAGCGAGCGCACCGGATGGATGTGTTCGCCGATGAGGCTCGGGCCGTCGCGGCTCGTCGCCAGGACGATCGTGAGGCCGCCTCCTCGTCAAGGGACGGCGCGAACACCGCCTCTCCTTCCGGGCCGCCAGGGGCAAGAGGCTAAACCGTCAAATGGCAGTCTTGCGGCGGCGCATGGCCAGGCCGGCCAATGCCAGGCCCGTCAGCACCAGGCTCGCCGGTTCTGGCACCTCGTTTGCAAAGCTGATCCGGGCGGTGAACGAATCGCCCGACTCCCAGCTCGTGCCGCTGCCGACTTCCATGCCCACCGAATTCGCAGTGAACGACAGGTCGGATTGGGTGATCCCCGTGACACCGGAGGTGGAAACCAGGTTGAAACCGGTGATCGATGCGATGTCGGCGAACACGTCGAAGAAGCTGAGAAACTGCCCCGCGCCATGAACCAGCCCGCCGCTGAGGATCTGGGTCACCTTCACCAGGCCGTCCTCGTCAAAATCAATGGAGAAGAATGGATTTGTGAAAAAGTCTGCCGTGAATTCGACGCCGGCACCCACCAGTGCGGTGGTGGAGGGCAAGAGCGTACCGGTGGAGTTGGTGCCGCCCAGCGATTTGCCGGTCAGCGGGCCAGCCGAAGCGGCTGCCGAAAACAGCAAGGAGCCAACGAATGCGGCAGCGGTGAGGGTCTTGGCGAACATGTTGGTTTTCCTTGGCGCGGTGATGAAAGGGTTGTCCGAAGTCTTGTGGTCAGCTCCACGCACAAACCGTGCCCAATGAAAAACATCCTTCTTTTCAGATCGTTAGCGGCGCATGGCTGGTGCGATCGAACGCGGCCGTAAAGAATCCCGACATTCGACACGCGCGCCCACGAACTTCACCCACGCCATGCTTGCGCGGTATGGCATCTCGGGCGAACGGTGGCCACTTGTCAATGGATCGCAAACCCGCCTCAATCCACCGGCACCCCACGCGAACGCCCGACTTCGACCGACCACGTCGGCGCCGCGTTGTTGCCCCATGACTGGCGGATGTAAGTCACGACCGACGCAATCTGCTCGTCGTTCAACACCGGGTAGAACGGTGGCATGCCGTACGGCCGCGGGTTGCCTTCTGTGCTAGGCGGGAAGCCGCCGTTGATGACCATGCGGATCAGGTTCACCGGGTTGCGCATGCTGATCGAATGGTTGTTGGCCAGCGGCGGGTAGACACGCGGCACGCCTTCGCCATTGGGCTGGTGGCAGGATTCGCAGTGGTCCTTGTAGACCTTCTCGCCGGTCTTCATCATCGTCGCGATCTCGCCCTTGGAACGCTCATGCGCCAGCCAGGGCTCGGGTGCCGGCGTCTCGGCCTGCGCCTTCAGGTAGGTCGCCATGGCGGTGAGATCGACCAGCGACAGCTCCTGCAGGCTGTGCTGTACCACCGCCGCCATCGGGCCGAACACCGCGGCACGCGCCGATACGCCGGTGCGCAACAGGTCGACGATCTCCTTGATGTCCCAGCCGCCCAGCCCCGATTCGCGGCTCGAGGTGAGCGAAGGCGCATACCAGTTCTGCACCGGGATCAGGCCGCCGGAGTAGTCGTCGTCCTTGGCCACGGCGCCGAGCACGTTGCGCGTGGCGTGGCAGGCGTTGCAGTGGCCCAGCCCCTCGACCAGGTAGGCGCCGCGGTTCCATTGCGCCGACTGCTTCGGGTCGGGCTTGAATTCGCCGGCGGTGAAGTACAGCGTACGCCACGGCGCCATCAGCTCGCGCTGGTTGAAGGGGAAGCGCAGTGCGTGCGGCCGGTTCGGCTGCTTCACCGGCGCGAGCGACATGACGTAGGCGTAGATCGCATCGCTGTCTTCGCGCGTTACCTTGGTGTAGTTGGTGTAGGGCATCGCCGGGTACAGGAACGAACCGTCCTTCGAGCGGCCGTCGTGCATCGCGCGCCAGAAGTCGTCCGCGCTCCACTTGCCGATGCCCGTGTCGGTATCCGGCGTGATGTTGGGCGTGTAGATCGCGCCGAAGGGTGTGGCCATCTCCAGGCCGCCGGCGTAGGGCGCGCTGCCGCGCAGCGTGTGGCAGGCATAGCAGTCACCGGCGGCAGCGAGGTACTGGCCGCGAATGACCTGTTCCGGTCGCGCGGCGCTCTTCGCCGTCGCCACGGCGGGTGGCTCTTTCTTCGAGCACGATGCGGCGCCCAGCACGGCCATGACGGCAGACACGAACACGAGGGTGAGACGTTTCATCGCGGGCACCTTCTTCACTTCTTGGCCAGCCCGCCGCACTCAAGCGGCAGGCTCAACGACCCGGCCGGCGCAGGCCGCAGGTCGGCCGGAAGTGGCTGCGCGACCAGCCATGCGGTGATCGCGGTGATGTCGTTCGGGGTCAGCAACTGCGCGACCTCATGCATGCAGTCGGGCTTCATCGCGTGCCGGATGTTGTTCTTCCATGCGCCCATCTGCGCCGCGATGTACGGCGGGTACAAACCCACCAGCCCGGGGATGGCAGGCTCCAGCCCGGTCAGTGCCTTGCCGTGGCAACTGGTGCATGCGGGGAGCTTGCGCGCCGGGTCGCCTTCGGTGACGAGCTTGCCCCCTATCGCCAGCTCGGCCGCGGGCGCACGAATCGTTGGCGCCGGATAGGGGGGCTGCAGCTTCGCGTAGTGCGCCGCGATCTCGTACAAGTAGCCGTCCGATAGATACGCGACCATGAAGTTCATGATCCCGAGCTCGCGCCGCTTGTCGCGAAAGTTGATCAGCTGGTTGTAGAGATAGGCTGTCGGTTTGCCAGACAGGCGCGGGTGGTACTCGTTGAGCAGCAAGCCTTCGCCTTGGTTGCCGTGGCACAGCGCGCAGGCGAGCAGGCGCTGCTCAAGCGTATCGGGCACCTTGGCCGTCTGGGCATGCGCCGCCGCCGCCCCTAACAAAGACGAAATCAGCACAAGAGTGCGGAGTCTGGACATGCGGTTTCCTCAGGCTGCGGCCGGCCGGGGCCGAGCCCCGTTTGAAAGTGCAGGCCCTTCATTGCCCGCTTGGAATTTCGCTCGCCCCGGCGTTTGCGTCAAGCTTGAAAACTCGATGGAGCACGGGCGGCTTTCGACTCGATAACCGCCGATGCGCGCGGGGTCAGCCGGGCTGCTTGGTGATGCGCAGGTAGGGCTTGGGCGCCTTCCAGCCGCCGGGGAACATCTTCTTGGCGTCCTCGTCGGACACCGAGCCGGCAATGATCACGTCCTCGCCCGGCTTCCAGTTCACCGGGGTGGCGACCTTGTGCTTGGCGGTGAGCTGCATCGAGTCCAGCACGCGCAGGATCTCGTCGAAGTTGCGGCCGGTCGTCATCGGGTAGGTCAGCATCAGCTTGATGCGCTTGTCCGGGCCGACGATGAACACCGAGCGCACCGTCGCGTTGGTGGCCGCGGTGCGGCCTTCGGACGAGCCTTCGATGTCCGCAGGCAGCATGTTGTAGAGCTTGGCCACGGCCAGGTCGTGGTCGCCGATCATCGGGTACTTGGGCAGGTGGCCCTGGGTCTCCTCGATGTCGGCCGCCCACTTGTGGTGGTTGTCCACCGGGTCGACGCTTAGGCCGATCAGCTTGGCGTTGCGCTTGGTGAACTCAGGCTCGATCTTGGCCATGTAGCCGAGCTCGGTGGTGCACACCGGCGTGAAGTCCTTAGGGTGCGAGAACAGGATCGCCCAGTGGTCGCCGATCCAGTCGTGGAATCGAACAGTGCCCTGGGTCGTCTGGGCGGTGAAATCGGGTGCGATGTCGTTGATGCGCAGTGACATGGTGAGGCTCCGGGTGGTGGGGGTGAGGTGAGTGGGGTGGGGTCAGGTGGCCATCTCGGCCGTGGGCTCCAGGCTGGGTA
>JANLYV010000231.1:0-4225 GCA_031365825.1 Rubrivivax sp.
CCAAGACCGCCAAGGCTTGCCATGCGGTGCAAGCCTCAAAGTCGGCTCGCACCGCATAGCAGCAGCGTACTGAAGACGAGGCGCGTCAAGGCCAAGCCGCCTTCGCGGCGCGGCCAAAGCCGCGGCCTTGACCCGTTCACCACCTGTGGCCTGCCCATCGCCGAGAAAAGCCAGGACAGCGGCTAAAGAAGGACGGCCACCGACCTTGCCCACGCGCGGGCGCGCAGCCAGAATGTGCCTCTACGCAAAATTCTCTCGACCACCGGAGGCCCATCTTCTTCATCGCCGCGCAACCCGTTGATGCGTCTAGGGAAATCCGCCCTGGCTACGACGCATGGTCGTCGGGGCCGATCATTTACACCTACGTGGGTGGGAACCCCATCAGCTATACCGATCCGACGGGACTGAATCCGGCGCTGCTGTTCGGTTGCGGGTCTGGGCTGGTGGGCGGGTTCCTGGCCGGCGATGCCTTCGTGAAGGCGCAGGCGGATCGTCAGGCTGCGAAGAGCAGTAAGTCGAGTTGCGAAGCCAACAAGGCCGGCGATACCAACCCCGGCTTGGTTGACGGTGCTGGAAAGGTGTCCGATGCCATGAACACCTTCGGCAAGGTCGGCACGCAAGGTGTCATTGCAGCGGCGCTGATTGGTGCCGGCGCGAAGACCAGTGGCTTTGTCGGGATTGGCTGCTCTGCCGTGGGCGGATTTCTTGGTGCGTACTTCGGAACTGGTGATGTAACCAGGGCCATGGAGGGCATCAAGGGTGTCGAGATCATCATCAAGAGGCCGTGAAGATGAGTGCAACGTCTGACCGAAAGCGATGGTCTGAACTTGCTTCGGTGGGGATTGCAGTCATTGCGGTGGCCTTCCTCTTCTTCGAGATCATTCGTTCGCAACTGCCGAGCTACTTGCAGACTGCGATCGAGCGATCCGACGGACCCGCGGCATGGGCTGTTGCTGCGGCTCTCGGCCTATCGCTGCTGTGCAGCGGAATTGGCGTGATCTCGATCAGCGGTGTTCGCCTGTTTCTTGCACTTCGAAAGGCTGAGGCGTCACTCGTCCATGCGGCCGCGAAAGATCATCTTGGCTCGGTTGTCATGGTTGTCTTCGGCTTCGTCTTGTCCGTCGGTGCCCTGTACGTGCTCAGCCAGATAAGGCCGTAGCTTCATCAGGTCTTGCCGCCAGTTGCCCCGATCCGCTCGACTACTTCACGCAGGGGCGCCGGCGTCAGGTCTTGAGTCTTGCCCCCGAGGTCTTCTTCCCCTTGTCCTCGGGGTTGATGAACCCGATAGGCCGTTTGGGCGGATCGGGCGGCGTCATGAGTTCGCGCAGGGCGTCGAAGACTTCTCTGAGCTGGTTGCGCGTGTTGCGGCTGAAGGTGTCGTGGTTCATGGCCAGGGCTTCGGTCTTGTCTTCGAGCTCGGCCAGCCGCTTGGCCAGATCACCGTGCGTAGCCGCCAGCTCGCGCATGCGCACGAAGGCCCGCACCACGTACACCGATACCTCGATGGCGCGAGGGCTGCTCAAGATGGTGGCGGCCATGATCGCGCCGTGCTCGGTGAAGGCGTAGGGCAGGTACTTGCGATGCTGCCCGCGCCCACCGCCTGCCGCGTTTAAGGTCGCAAATTGCGACCTTAAAGCCGCCCACTCGTCGGCGGTGAGCTGGAGCATGAAATCGGCCGGGAACTTGGCCAGGTTGCGCTTGACCGCCTCGTTGAAGCGCTTGGTCGGCACGTCGTACAGAGCGGCCAGGTCGGCGTCCACGATCACGCGCTGGCCGCGCACCGTGGCGATGCGCAGCGTGATCGCCTCGGGCGCGAGCAACTCCACCGCACTCATCGATGGCCGCCTGCCTGCGGCGCCCGCTTGGCCGGGGCCTTGCGGGCGGTCTGCGGTGCAGCCCGTGCCGCTGCGCGCAGCACCGACTGCTTGGCCTGGTGCTTGAGGATCAGCCCTTCGAGCAGCCCGCGCGCCAGTTCCTTGTCCTCGTCATCGAACTGGCTGATGGCCTCGAACTGCAAACGCAAGTCCTCATCAGGACCGCGTTCATCCTTCCCAAAAATTAGCTCATCTGCGGAGACGGTCAACGCGATGGCCAGCCGCCGGATCACGTCCAGCGTGGGCTGCACGTCGCCGCTCTCGTAGCGGTTGATCTGCGTGAGATGGACTGCCACGCGATCAGCCAGCGCCTGCTGGGTGAGGCCGCGTTCCTTGCGAAAAGCTGCCAGGCGTTGAGCGAAGTCCATGTCGAGCCACCAGTCGGGATCTTGTGTGGTGCTCACTCTAAACCTCGGTTGCAAAGGTGAGGCCGCAAGATTAGCATATGTGCTACATCAAAAATAGCGCGATGGCGTATTGACAGGTTTTACCCAGGAGCACGGCATGGCACGCATCCCCGAGACGGACATCGAGCGACTAAAGGCGGAGGTCTCGGTCGAGCGCCTGGTCGAGGCCTCGGGGATCGAACTCAAGCGCGGTGGCAAGGACATGCTCGGGCGCTGCCCGTTCCACGAGGACGACACGGCCAGCCTGGTCGTGACGCCGGGCAAGAACCTGTGGCACTGCTTCGGCTGCGGGGTGGGTGGTGGCCCCATCGATTGGGTGATGAAACGACGTGGCGTGAGCTTCCGCCACGCGGTGGAGTTGCTGCGCGAAGGCGTCGTTCCTTTAGCCGCTGACGCTGGCGTCTTGAACAACCCCAGGTTGCGCGTCCTGCCGCCGCCGGTGGCCTTCGATGCCGACGACCAGGCACTGCTGAACCAGACGGTGAGCTACTACCACGAGCGCTTGCTCGCCACAACCGAGGCGCAGACGTACCTGGCCGGGCGCGGCCTGGCGCACCCCGAACTGGTGGCGCACTTCAAGCTGGGCGTGGCCGACCGCACCCTCGGCCTGCGCCTGCCGGAGAAGACGCGCAAGGCCGGTGCCGACATCCGCGCGCGGCTGCAGAAGATCGGCCTGTACCGCGACAGCGGCCACGAGCACTTCAACGGCTCGCTTGTCGTGCCCGTCTTCGATGAGGCCGGCAGCGTGGTCGAGGTGTACGGGCGCAAGCTGCTGGACAACCTGCGTGCGGGCACGCCGAAGCACCTGTACCTGCCAGCGCGCGAGGGCAGGACGCGCGGCGTCTTCAACGTGCAGGCGCTGGCCGCGTCGAAAGAAATCATCCTGTGCGAGGCCTTGCTCGACGCGCTGACCTTCTGGTGCGCCGGTTACCGCAACGTCACTGCCGCGTATGGCATCGAAGGCTTCACCGACGAGCACGTCGAAGCCTTCAAGCGCCACGGCACCGAGCGCGTGCTCATCGCCTACGACCGCGATGATGCGGGCGAGCGCGGCGCGGCCAAGGTCGCCGAAGGCTTGATGGCTACGGGCATCGAGTGCTTCCGTGTGCAGTTCCCCAAGGGCATGGACGCCAACGAGTACGCCCTCAAAGTGCAGCCGGCGGCGAAGTCGCTGGGGCTGCTGATCCGCAAGGCGGTGTGGCTCGGCAAGGGCGCCGCGCCGGCACCAACGACGGCGGCTAAAGAAGAACCAGCGACACCGACACCGCCAGCGGAGCCGCCCGGCGACACGCCGGCCGTTCCTCCTTTAGCTGCCGCATCCGTGGCCGCCGATGAACCGCTACCGGCCAGCCCGATGCCGGCCGCTGCGCGCGAGCCCGGTCTTGAGGTACGCGAGCGCGATCAGGGGCGCGAGGTCACGCTCACACTGGGCGAGGGCCAGACCGCGCGCCGCTACCGCGTGCGCGGCCTGGCGAAGAACCTGGCCGTAGACGTGCTCAAGATCAATCTCATGGTCAGCGCCGGGGACTCGTTCCACGTCGACACGCTGGACCTGTACAGCGCCAAGGCGCGGGCGCATTACGTGGCGCAGGCCGCGCAGGAGACCGCCCTCGCCGAGCCGATTCTCAAGGCCGATCTCGGCCGCGTGCTGCTGGCCTTGGAGCAGTTGCAGGACCAGACCATTGCCGACGTGCTCAAGCCCGAGCCGCAGCCGCAGATGGCCGACGCGGACCGCGATGCCGCGCTCGCGCTGCTCAAAGCACCCAACCTGATCGAGCGCGTCCTCGCCGACTTCGCCGCCGTCGGTCTGGTGGGCGAGGAAACGAACAAGCTGGTGGGCTACCTGGCTGCCGTCAGCCGCAAGCTGGACAAGCCGCTGGGGGTGGTGATTCAGTCATCGAGTGCGGCCGGCAAGTCCACGCTGATGGACGCAGTGCTGGCCTT
>JANLYV010000245.1:0-1873 GCA_031365825.1 Rubrivivax sp.
GAAGACGCTGACGAAGAGCATTTCGGCGTTGTCGCGCGAGACATCGGCATTGACCACGGTCATGACCTCGCCGATGTCGGCGTTGGGGGTGCGCAGCATCGCGCTTTTGTACAGCGCCTTGCTCACGGCCATGAAGATCGACGCCGATAAACCCTTGCCCGCGACATCGCCGATCAGCAGAAACAGGCGGTCGGCATCGAGCCGGTAGAAGTCGTAGAGGTCGCCGCCGACTTCGCGCGCCGGCGTCAGCGTGGCGTAGAGGTCGATGCGGCCGTCGCCCTGCAGCAGCTCGGGCCGGGGCAGGCCGCCGGCCTGGACGCGCCGCGCCGCGGCCATCTCGCCGGCGATGCGCGCACCTTGCTCGCGCTGCGCCTGCACCACGCCTTGCAGCGTGCGGCGCTGGCGCATGGTCTCGGCCAGCGTCAATACCAGCAGCACGGCCCAGAGCAGCAGCAGGCACAGACCCGGGCTGGCGGCGTCGAAGAGCAGGCGCTGGCTGCGAAAGAGCGCGAAGGCGGCGAGCACGGGCAGAACGATGGCCGCCAGCATCACGAGCGTGGCCCGCGCCGGCCGCGTACGCGGCATGACCCAGACCAGCATCGCTCCCAGCCCCAGCAGCAACACGGCTTCTGCGGCCGAGGCCCAGCGAGGGCGACGCAGCAGGCTGCCTTCGACCAGGTTCTCCAACAGCTGCGCCTGGATCTCGCTGCCCGACAGGCGCTCACCCAACGGTGTGTCCTGGTACTCGTCCAGGCCGATCGCGGTGGCCGCCACCAGCACCAGCTGGCGCTGCAGTTGTAAGGCTTCGACCTTGCCCGCCAACAGGTCGGCGGCCGAGACGAAGCGGTCTGCGCGGTGCGGCGAAAAGTACACGCGCACGGTGCCGTCGGGCTCGGTCGGCAGCACCAGTTTGCCGATGTGCAGCTGCCGCACGGCCGAGCCGCTGACGGTCAACGCGAGTGTGGGCACGCGGTAGGCCACGCGCAGCATCTCGGTCGCCAGCGAGGGCACAAGCGTGCCCTGCACGCCGGCCACCAGCGGCATGCGGCGCACCACGCCGCGCGTGGTGTCGACCGAGATCAGGCCCCAGCCCGCGGCGTGACGGTCGAGCTGCTCGATGCTGGTCAGCACGCCCGCGTACTGAGGCACGGCAAGCGGCAGTGCCGGCTTGGCGCCGCTGCTGCGCACCTTGATCGGCACCACACGCAGCGGCGCGCCGGTGGCTTCAGGCGTGCCGGCGAAGACCAGCACGTCGGGCTGCCCGGCCAGCGCGTGCGCCAGAGCGGCGTCGTTCGAGGGCATCGCGCGCAAGGCCGCAGCGATGGGGGGGTCGAGCACGGCGGTCTGCGCCAGCAGCCGCTCGGGCGAGAGCGCGTCGGTCTCGGGCATGAGGATGTTGATGCCCACTGCCGCCGGAGCGGCGCGGTGAATCACGTCCAACAAACGCGCCAGCTGGCTGCGCGGCCAGGGCCACTGGCCGAGTAAGTTGAGGCTTCGCTGGTCGATCTCGACGACGGTCACCGGCAGCGCCGTCACCGTGCGCGGTGCAATCACCTGGTGCAGGTCGAACCAGGCCAGCTGCAAACGTTCGGTCCAGGGCGCCTTGAGCCAGGTCAACAGCACCAACGCCAGCAGCACGGCGGCGCCGATGAGCCGCGTGCGCCCGAGCGTCCGCACGGCCCACGCCTGTGCGGCGCGCCCCATCACAAGGCGATTTCCAGCCCGTCGTAGGCCGCGCTCACCTGCAGCGGCGCGCACGCGCGCGTGATGAGCTCCAGCCGCCGCGTCTCGGCCAGCATGGCGTCGATGGCGGCGTCATCGAATACCGGCTCGTGGTGGAACAGGCACAGGTGGCGCACCCCGGCCAGCTGGC
>JANLYV010000253.1:0-11811 GCA_031365825.1 Rubrivivax sp.
CAGCGCTGAGCAGCACAGGGCACTCCGACCGCAGGGAGGGGCCAGCATTCCGAACCCCGGTGCCCAGCCGGGCACGGCCTTGCTGGCGCAAGCGTCGCCGCGTCAGTCTTATCTGATTGAGTGCAAATCCGTATCACTCGACGGTCACCGACTTGGCGAGGTTCCTCGGTTTATCCACATCGGTACCCCGCGCACAAGCCGTGTGATACGCCAACAGCTGCAGCGGCACCACGTGCAGGATGGGTGACAGCGCACCGTAGTGCTCGGGCATGCGGATGACGTGCACGCCGGGGCTCGCGTCGATGTGGCTGTCGGCGTCGGCGAAGACATAGAGCTGGCCGCCGCGGGCGCGCACTTCCTGCAGGTTGCTCTTGAGCTTCTCCAAGAGCGCGTCGTTCGGGGCGATCGTCACCACCGGCATCTGGTCGGTCACCAGCGCCAGCGGGCCGTGTTTGAGTTCGCCCGCCGGGTAGGCCTCGGCGTGGATGTAGCTGATCTCTTTCAGCTTCAAGGCGCCTTCCAGCGCAATCGGGTAGTGCAGCCCGCGGCCGAGGAAAAGGGCGTTCTCCTTGCGCGCGAATTCTTCGCTCCAGGCGATGATCTGCGGCTCGAGTGCCAACACCGCTTGTACGGCCACAGGCAGGTGGCGCAGGGCCTTCAGGTGTTCGGCCTCTTGCGCGTCGCTGAGGCGGCCGCGCACCTGCGCCAGCGCCAGCGTGAGCAGGTACAGGCCCACGAGCTGCGTCGTGAACGCCTTGGTGCTGGCCACGCCGATCTCGACCCCGGCGCGGGTGATGTAGCTCATCGCACATTCGCGCACCATGGCGCTGGTGGCGACGTTGCAGATGGTCAGCGTGTGCGCCATGCCCAGGCTGCGCGCGTGCTTCAGCGCGGCGATGGTGTCGGCCGTCTCGCCGCTCTGGCTGATGGTCACCACCAGCGTGTGCGGGTCGGGCACGCTGTCGCGGTAGCGGTACTCGCTGGCGATTTCCACCGTGGTCGGAATGCCTGCGATGCTCTCCAGCCAGTAGCGCGCGGTGCTGCCCGAGTAGTAGCTCGTGCCGCAGGCCAGGATCAACACCCGCTGCACGCCCTTGAAGACCTTGTAGGCACCGTCACCGAAGAGCTCCGGGCTGACGCCGCCCACGCCTTCCAGCGTGTCGGCGATGGCGCGCGGCTGCTCGAAGATTTCTTTCTGCATGTAGTGGCGGTAAGGCCCGAGCTCGGCCGCACCGCTGTGGGCGTTGACGGTGCGCACGGGGCGATCGACCGGCACGAAGCGGCCCGCGTCGGCCTTGCTGGCGCGCCCGCTGATCCACACCTTGCCCAGCTGCAGGTCAGCCACGTCGCCTTCTTCGAGGTAGACGATCTGGTCGGTGACACCGGCCAGCGCCATCGCGTCGCTGGCGAGGAAGTTCTCGCCCTTCGTTGCCGAGCCCGGTGTGCCGGTACCGATGCCGACGACCAGCGGCGAGCCTTCACGTGCGCCGATCACGCGGTGCGGCTCGTCGCGGCAGAACACGGCAATGGCGTAGGCGCCGCGCAGCCGCGGCAGCGCGCGCTGCACGGCCTCGAGCAGGTCGCCTTCGTAGTGGTGCGCCACCAGGTGGGCGATGACTTCGGTGTCAGTCTGGCTGGTGAAGACGTAGCCGCGCAGTTGCAGCTCGGCGCGCAGCTCGTCGTGGTTTTCGATGATGCCGTTGTGCACCAGCGCGATGCGGCCGCTGCTTGCTTGTTCGGCGTCCTTGCCCAGGCTCGGGCCGGCTGAAAAGTGCGGATGCGCGTTGTGCACCGCCGGCGCGCCATGCGTGGCCCAGCGTGTGTGGGCAATGCCGGTGCCGGCGGCTATGCGCTCGTCGGCGACGTTGATTTCGAGCTCGGCCACGCGCGAGGTACTGCGTGCGCGTTTGAGCTGGCCGTCCTGGTGCACCGCCACGCCGCAGGAGTCGTAGCCGCGGTATTCGAGCCGCTTCAGGCCTTCGAGCAGGATCGGAACGATGTTGCGCGTGCTGACGGCGCCGACGATGCCACACATGTTGAGGGTGCTCCTTGATGCTCTGAAAGATGAGCCGGGCGGATGCTAGGCGCCGTGCGCTGAAGTTTTCATGCAATCTGAGTCGTGTTTGTGCACGAAATCACCGATGACAAACCTAGTTGCAATAAATAGTCTTCTATCTGGCAAGTGCTCGATTAATAATTTCATCATGGTTGACCTCGACGCCACCGACCGCCGTCTGCTCGAACTGCTGCAGACCGACGCCTCGCTCTCCAACCAGGAGCTCGCCGCACGCGCCTCGACCTCGGCCGCCACCGCCTTGCGCCGCGTGCGCCGCCTGGTTGAGGCCGGCGTGATCGAGCGCCGCATTGCCATCCTCTCGCCGCAAGCCCTGGGCGAAGGTCTCACGGCTTTGGTCGAGATCACACTTGATCGGCAAGGCGCCGAACATCTTGAGGCGTTCGAAGCGCGCGCCGTGGCCGACGCCGCCGTGCAGCAGATCTACCGCACCTCACCCGGCCCGGACTTCGTGCTGGTGCTCTACGTGGCACACATGGCGGCCTACCACGCACTGGTGCTGCGGCTCTTCACGCAGGACGCCAACGTGCGCAACGTCAAGACTTTCTTCAGCGTGAAGCGCGCGAAGTTCGAGCCGCGGCTGGCGTTGTGATCAAGCCTGGCGCAGGATCGCCAGTCCCTTGAGGTATTCGCCCTCGGGGAACATCAGCGTCGTCGGGTGGTCGCTCGCGCCTTCAAGCCGGCGCAGGATGGCGCCGTCGACCCTCGCGTCCATCGCCGCGCCGGCCACGATCTTGTGGAACAGGTCGGCACTGATGCCGCCCGAGCAAGAAAAGGTCAGCAGCAGGCCGCCGGGCACAAGCAGCATCAGCGCCAGGCGGTTGATGTCCTTGTAGGCGCGCGCCGCGCGCTCGGCGTGCGATGCGCTGGGCGCGAACTTGGGCGGGTCGAGCACGATGGCGTCGAAGCGCCGGCCCTGCGCCAGGCACTCGCGCAGGAAGCCGTTGACGTCGGCGTCGATGGCGCGATGACTGCTCGGCTCGAATCCATTCGCCAGCACATGCGCGCTCGCGCGTTCGAGCGCGGGCGCCGATGAATCGACGCTCCACACCTCGGTCGCGCCACCGGCCAGTGCCGCCACGCTGAAGCCGCCGGTGTAGGCATAGGCGTTGAGCACGCGCTTGGCGCCGAGCTCGCGCACCAGTTGCGCAAAGAGCGCGCGGTTCTCGCGCTGGTCAAGGTAGTAGCCGGTCTTGTGGCCGCTGGACACGTCCAGGCTCAGGCGCCAGCCGTGTTCGTCGATCACCACTTCGGTGGCGCCGTCGCCGCGCAGCCAGCCCGTGCGCGAAGGCAAGCCTTCGTGCTCGCGCACGGCGGCATCCGAGCGCTCGTACAGGCGTGTGGTGCCAAAGACGGTGCCGGTGGCGGCGAGCAAGGCGTTGGCAATCACGTCGCGCCAGCGCTCGACGCCGGCGGCGCCGAACTGTGCGCACAGCACATCGGCGTAACGGTCGACGATGAGCCCGGGCAGCCCGTCGGCTTCACCGTGCACCAGACGCACGCCGTTGCTTTGCGGCTGCAGCCGTGTGCGCAACGCCACGGCGCGCTCGACGCGTCGCGCGAAGAACGCGGCGTCGATGCGTTCCGCCTCCTCAAAGCTCCAGGCGCGCACGCGGATCATCGAGTTCGGGCTGAACGCGCCCCAGGCGAGGAAACGGCCGTCAGAGGCTTCGACGCGCACCGTCTCGCCTGCGTCGGCACCACCACGCTCGATGCTGCCCTGGAACACCCAGGGGTGGCGGTGCAGCAGCGAGCGTTCCTTGCCCGGGCGCAGACGGATGGCTTTCATGCCGGCATTTTGGCGGGCGCGCTGGTTATCCTTGCCCAACATTCACGCGGAGGGACTGATGGCGACCTTGAGAGGCAATGGCAAACGCCGGCCGCGGCTGGCACAGGGGTTCATCAGCGCCGCCGTGGCCTTGCTGACGGCTTGCGCGTCACCCCCGCTAACGCCTGACTTGACGGCACGCGCGCCGCAGCTCAGCGGCTTCGGTGCGCTCGACATCGCCGTCACGACAAGCCAGCCCGCCGCGCGCCAGCGTTTCAACGATGCCGTGCTGCAGGCCTACGCCTTCAACGAAGTCGAGGCCGTGCGCATGTTCAAGGCCGCGCTGGCGCTGGACCCCGCCTGCGCGATGTGCGCCTGGGGGGTGGCCTGGCAGCTCGGCCCGAACATCAACGCGCCCGACCGCGGCGACCTGCGCGAAGCGCTGCGCTACCTCGACCATGCGCTGCGCCACCTCGACAAGGCCACAGCACGCGAACGCGCGCTCATCGACGCCATGGCGCTGCGCTACGGCCACGCCAGCACCGCGCGCGAGACCGCGCCGCTGGCGGGCGAGCGTTGCGCCACCAAGGGCGGCGACGGCAAGGCGGCGCACCCGCTGGACATCGCCTACGCCGAGCGCATGCGTGCCCTGGTGCAGGCCGCGCCGCTGGACGCCGAGCTGGTGACGCTGTGGGCCGAAGCCGAACTGGTGGCCACGCGCGACGACTGGTGGGATCAGAAGACGGGCAAGCCCGCCGGGCGCATCGGCGAGCTGGCCGACCGGCTCGAAGCGGCACTCGTGCGCCATCCGCAGCACACGGGCTTGAACCACTACCTGATCCACACGGTGGACTCGCGCGGCGTGGCCCATCGTGCCGTGGCCGCGGCCGACCGCCTGGGCGCGCTGGCGCCGATGTCGCCGCACCTGGTGCACATGCCCTCGCACACCTACGCTCATGTCGGGCGTTATGCCGACGCCACGCGCGTCAACCAGCAGGCCATGCTGGCCGAGGCCGAGATCGCGAAAGTGCAGAAGGCGCAAGGCTTTGAGCCGAGCAAGGACTGGTCGGGCCACAACCTGCACTTCCAGTGGTTCGGTGCCTTGATGGAAGGCCGCGGCGAACTGGCCCTGGGCACCGCGCGCCAACTGGCCGAGCGTGCCGCGAAGGCCGGCCATGTCTACGCCGAATACCAGCGCAGCCTGCCGGCCCTGACGCTGCTTCGCCTTGAACGCTGGGACACCTTGCTGGCCGAGCCCGAGCCCAGCGGCAAGCTCGGCCTGGCGCAGGCACTGCACGGGCATGCCCGCGCCGTGGCGCTGGTGCGACTGGGCCGGCTGCCCGAAGCCAAGGCCGCATTGCCTGCGATCGAAGCCGCCGCTGCCACGCTGGCCAAGGCTTACCCCGCCAAGTCAGGCTTCGACGAGGCGCTGCGCGGCATGGCAGGCAGCGCCGCCTCGCGCCTGCGCGCCGAGATCGCGCTGGCCGAGGGCAAGGTCGACGCTGCATTGGCCGAGCAGGCCCTGGCCGTGGAGGCGGCAAGCCACGCCGACGACAGCGAGCCGCCGATGCTCGGCGCCGGCGCACGTCCGGCGCTGGCGCAGATGCAGGCCCGCGCCGGACGCTTTGCTGTCGCCGAAAAGACCTGGCGCGAAGACTTGGTAGCCTGGCCCGACAGCGGCTGGGCCCTGGCTGGCCTGGCGGCCTCGCTGCAGGCGCAGGGGCGCGGCACCGAGGCGAGCACGCAGCAGCGTGAGCTTGAGCGGGCTTGGCCGTTGGCTGATGCTGCGCTGAAGGGCGCGCTGCGCGTCACTCGGTAGCTGGTTGACTTCGGCACCACCATGAATTCCGTGCAAGCCTGCGAGTTGCCGCAGACATCGCTGCTGCTCAGGTACGACGACGGCAAAGCCTTCGCGGACTGCTACGTCACCGAGGTCTCGGGCGAGGTCTCGCAACCGGCTTTTGTCGAAGCCTTTTATACGACGCCCCTGTTCAAGCTCGAACGTTGGATGCTGAGGTGGCTGCTGTCTCGCCCATCCACCGACATCGAAGCCGCACAACTTGCCCACGGCCGCATCGACACTTTCGCGGCCTGGCGTGTGGAAGATCGAGGCACTGACCAGCTGCTCTTGGGCGACTTCACAGGCCGGACGAAGTCATGGCTGATGGTCGCACCCGTCAGCAGTGCGGCCACGGGCGCACGAACGCGCTTGTACTTCGGCTCGGCCGTCGTTGCGCGGGTCGACGCGGGGAGCGGCAGTCAAAGGATGGGGTTCGCATTCCATGCGCTGCTCGGCTTTCACAAGCTGTATTCCAACTTGCTGCTGCAGGCGGCACGGGCACGGATCATGGCCGGCCAGCAGGCACGCGCATCGTGAGGCCGGATGCAAGCCATGAATGGATCGCGCAAGTGTGAGCGCGCCGCCTGAAGCTTCCCGCAGCCCCATCGAACCGCCATGTGCCGCAACATCAAGACCCTGTTCAACTTCGAGCCACCGGCAACCGAGCTCGAGATTCGTGACGCCTCGCTGCAGTTCGTGCGCAAGCTCAGCGGCTTCAACGTGCCTTCCAAAGCCAATCAGTTGGCGTTCGAGCGGGCAGTGGAAGAAGTCGCCGCGACGACTCGGCGCTTGATGGCGGCGCTGGCCACCACGGCCGCACCGCGTTGCCGCGAGACCGAAGCGGCCAAAGCCAAAGCACGGTCGATCGCGCGCTTCGGCGCCTGAGCCGCTACTTGCGCCTTGCGCGCGGATGCGCCGCGTCGTAGACCTTGGCCAGGTGCTGGAAGTCGAGCTTGGTGTAGACCTGCGTCGTGGCAATGCTGGCGTGGCCGAGCAACTCTTGTACGGCACGCAGGTCGCCGCTGGACTGCAGCAGGTGGCTGGCAAAACTGTGGCGCAGCATGTGCGGGTGCACGTGCGTGGGCAGCCCCGCCTGCAGCGCCTGCGCCTTCAGGCGAGAGCGCAACTGGTTCGGCGTCAAGCGCGTGCCGCGGCGGCTGACGAAGAGCGCGGCCTCATCCGGCCTGGCCATTTCCATGCGATGCGGCCACCACGCCGCCAACGCTGCCAGTGCCGGCGCGCCCACCGGCAGCGTGCGGCGCTTGCCACCTTTGCCCAGCACCATCGCGCTGCCGTCCTTGGGGTCGACCCAACCGCGGGCGTGCGCGCTGGCCTGCACGTCCAGCCCCAGCAGCTCGGCCACGCGCATGCCGCAGCCGTACAGCAGCTCGGTGATGCAGTGGTCGCGCGCACGCAAGGCTGCGTCGCCGTGCGGCGTGTCGTGCGCGGCCAACGCCACCGCCTGCTCCACCGACAGCGCCTTGGGCAGCGGCTTGGCGCCCTTGGGCGGACGCACACCGTCAACCGGGTTGATGTGCACCAGCCCTTCGCGGCCCCAGTAGCGGTACAGGCCGCGCCACGCCGCCAGCGCAATGGCAATGCTGCGCGGCGCCAGGCCCAGATGGCGCAACTTGGCCACCCAGCCGCGCACATGGTGCGGCCGGGCGTCGCGCAGTTCGATGCCGTCTAATGCTGCAAATGACTGCAAACGCAGCAAGGCTTCGCGGTACATCGCCAGCGTGCGCACGGCGAGTCGACGCTCGATCTGGAGGTGGTCGAGAAAGCGCTCGATCTCGGGCTGCAGCGCCTTGGCTGCAGCGTTCATGGCGCCGGAAGCAGGCGCGACAAAGCCGCGCTGGCAACTTCGCCGATGCGCATCAGGAACTCGGTGCCCATGTCGGCGGCATAACGTGTCGGGTCAGGGGAGCCGAGCACGAGCAGGCCGAACGCGCGGTCGCCGTGGCGCAGCGGGATCATCGCCAGCGACATCACGCTGCTGGCGTCGTCAAGCCAGGCTGCCGCTTCGAAGCCGTTGTTCACGCCGCAGTAAGGCAGCGAGATGCTGCCGACAAAGCTTTTCGCGTCATCGCTCACGCCTTGCGCGAAGGGCAGCGCGGCGAAGGCGGCGTCGCTGCCCCAAAGCCGGATGGCCGCCTGCGGGATCATGAATTCATGGCGCAATTCGTCCACCAGCCGCGCCGGTAGCGCCGCGGCGCTGGCGGTGAGCAAGAGCGCACGCGTCCAGCGGTGCAGCCGGTCGTTGATGGCCATGTTCTCCTGGCCGTGGCGGATCATCTCGACGATCTTGAGTTCGAGCCCCTTGATGCGCTCGCGCAGCATCTCCATCTGCCGCTCTTGCAGCGAGACGGCGCGCTGGCCGTGTGGGCTGGTGAGCTGCACCGCCGAGAGCAACTCGGCGTGGCGCTCGAAGAAAGCCGGGTTGTTGGCCAGGTAGTTGGCGATGTCGCCTTCGGTGATGCCCTGCACGCCCCCAGGCGTGTTTGATGATCCAGTCGTCACAGTTCGATCTCTCCTTCAAAGACGGTCTCAGCCGGACCGGTCATCGTCACGGTATCTTGGGCGTTAGGCCAGCTGATTCGCAACGCGCCGCCATGGGTGGCCACTTCCACCTCGCGCGCCAGCCAGCCCAGGCGGATGCCGGCCACCACCGCGGCGCAGGCGCCCGTGCCGCAGGCCAGGGTCTCGCCGGCGTCACGCTCGAACACGCGCAGGCGCACGGCGTCGCGCGACAGCACCTGCAGGAAGCCGACATTCACCTTGCGCGGGAAGCGTGCGTGGTGTTCCACCAGCGGGCCGACTCGCAGCACCGGCGCCGTATCGACGTTGTCGACGCGCATCACCGCATGCGGGTTGCCCATCGACAACACAGCCACCTCGACGCGGGTGCCATCGGGCAGCGCCAGCGGCCAGCGTTCGAAGTCGCCCTCGCGGCGCGACACCAGGCCGGTGGCATCGAAGGGCACATGGTCCAGCGCGAAGATCGGCCGGTTCATGTCGACCGTGATGCGGCCATCGCTTTGCAGTTGCAGCTCGATCAGGTTGTTCACCGTCTCCACGCGCAGCCGTGTCTTGTCGGTGAGGCCGTGCTCGCGCACGTAGCGCAGGAAGCAGCGCGCGCCGTTGCCGCAATGTTCGACCTCGTCGCCGCTGTGGTTGAAGATGCGGTAGCGGAAGTCGACGCCCGGCGTGTCGGTGTTCTCGACCACGAGGATCTGGTCGGCACCGATGCCCAGGCGGCGGTCGCCCAGGTGGCGCAGCTGCGCGTCGCTCAACTGCAGCGGCCCGCGCGTGCCGTCGAGCACGACAAAGTCGTTGCCCGCGCCGTGCATCTTGGTGAAGTGCAAACGCATGCGCGATTATCGCCGTGCCACTTCAGAGCGCCCCCAGGGCCGGGCCACCCCGGCCCGCCCCCCGCGGGGGTTTGAGTAGCCCGGCGGAGCCGGATCTACTCAAGCGCCCGTCACTCGTAAAGCCGCTTCTCGCCCGGCGGCCGGGTCTTGAAGCGCTTGTGCACCCACAGGTATTGCGCCGGGTTACGCCGCACCTGGGCTTCGATCCACTCGTTCATGCGCCGCGCATCGGTGAGGGCGTCATCGGTGGGCCAGTCGCTCCAGGGTTCGAGGAAGCGCACGCGGTAGCCACGCCCGCGCGACAGCATTTCCACCAGCACCGGCTGCACCGTCATGTTCAGCGAACGCGCCATGCGGCTGGGCGCCAACAAGGTGGCGGCGGGCACACCGAAGAAGGGCACGAAGGCGGCGTCGCGCGCGCCGAAGTCCATGTCGGGCAGGTTGAAGAACACGTACCCGCGCTTGATGGCACGCACCAGCGGCAGCGCACTTTCATGGCGCGAGAAGACTTCGCCCTGCTCGAAGCGCAGCCGGCCGCGGCGCATCGCGGCATCGAGCACGGGGTTGCTCTGTGCCTGGTAGATGGAGCCGACCATGCGCTGCTGGTAGATCTGCGTCGCCGTGCCGGCCACGTCCAGCCCGACAAAGTGCGGCACCAGCCACATCACCGGGCGACCGGTGCGGTCGGCGAAGTGCACGTCGCCTTCGACATGGATGATGCGGCGCAGCCGTGCGCGGCTGGCGTACCAGAGCAGCCCGCGCTCCAACAGGCTGCGCCCGAGCCAGACGAAATGCTCGCGCGCAATACGTTCGCGCACGGCCGGTGCCAGGTCGGGCATGCACAACTCGATGTTGCGCAAGGCGACCTTGCGTCGGCCTTTGGCGAAGCACCACAACAGCAGCCCCAGCGCATGGCCAAGCTCCGACAGCAGCGCCAGCGGCAGCCAGTGCAGCAGCCACACGACGAACAAGAGCAGGCGCGCCGCCAGGTTCATGCCGGCGCGCCTCGCGGCACCTTGTAGCGGTGATAACCCCAAAGGTACTGTGACGGGCGCTCGCGGATCACGGCTTCCATCGAGGCGTTGATAGCCGCGGCGTCGGCCGCGTCGTTGGCCAACTCAGGCAGCGGCACCGGCAGCGGCAAGGCGCGCACCACGTAGCCCGCACCCAATGCCAGGCGCTCGGTGCACAACACGCCGACCATCGCGCCGGTCTGGCGCACCAGTCGCGCGGCCAGCGTCATGGTGTAGGCCGGGCGGCCGAAGGACGGCGCCCACACACCCATGCCTTCGGGCGGCACCTGGTCGGGCAAGAGGCCCACCGTTTCGCCACGCCGCAGCGCACGCAACATCTGGCGCACCCCCGCCAGCGTGGCCGGCGCGGTGGCCAGCGCCGGCCGGGAACGCGCGCTCTCTTCGACCTCGCGCAGCCAGGCCTTGCGTGCCGGGCGGTAAAGCACGGTGATGGGCTGCACGGCGCCGAAACGTTCGGCATAAGCCTGCGCCGAGACCTCGAAGCTGCCCATGTGCGGCGTCAACAGCACCAGGCCCTGGCGCTGCGCCAGCCACTGCGCCATCAGCGCCTCGCCTTCCCAGCGCACGGGGTCGTTGATGAGCATGTCGCGCGGGCGCAGCCACAGCCGCGGCAACTCCATCACCAGCTTGCCGGCTTCGCCCACCGCAGCGCGGCGTTGACGGGTGGCGATGCCGGCCAGCGCTGCGTTCTCGCGCAGGCGGCGGCGGTAGCTGGGCGAGAGCGCGTAAGCCAGCCAGCCCAGGGCCACGCCCCAGGCGTGCAAAAGCCGCAAAGGGCGCCTGGAAAACCAGCGCAAGAGGGGGAGCATGCTTCGTATAATTCGCGCGTCGCCGAGTTAACAGGACAACTTGCGGGGCGACGTGGGGCCGAGCATAGCGACACCCCACCGGGCCGAAATGAAGCATTTCAGCCCAACAAATTCCGCTAAAGCGTTCGCCGCGGCTCCAGCAACATCGACCGGCGACGCCCTCGATGTTTTCAACCGGAGTTTTCTCGTGGCGAACGACTTTCTTTTCACATCCGAATCCGTCTCTGAAGGTCACCCCGACAAGGTGGCTGACCAAGTCTCTGACGCCATTCTCGACGCGATCTTCAAGCAGGACCCGCGCAGCCGCGTGGCCGCCGAGACGCTGTGCAACACCGGGCTGGTGGTGCTGGCCGGCGAGATCACCACCAACGCGCATGTCGACTACATCCAGGTGGCGCGCGACACCATCAAGCGCATCGGCTACGACAACACCGAGTACGGCATCGACTACAAGGGCTGCGCGGTAATGGTCTGCTACGACAAGCAGAGCAACGACATCGCGCAGGGCGTGGACCATGCCAGCGACGACCACCTCAACACCGGCGCCGGCGACCAAGGCCTGATGTTCGGCTACGCCTGCGACGAGACGCCCGAGCTGATGCCCGCGCCGATCTACTACGCGCACCGTCTTGTCGAGCGGCAAGCGCAGCTGCGCAAGGACGGCCGCATGCCCTACCTGCGCCCCGACGCCAAGAGCCAGGTGACGTTGCGCTACGTCGACGGCAAGCCGCACAGCATCGACACCGTGGTGCTGAGTAGCCAGCACGCGCCGGAGATGAGCCTCGGGAACAAGATGAAGCCCGAGTTCTACGAGGCGGTGATCGAGATGATCATCAAGCCCGTGCTGCCCCCGGCCTGGCTGACCAAGGACACCAAGTTCCTGATCAACCCGACCGGCCGCTTCGTCGTCGGCGG
>JANLYV010000274.1:0-4995 GCA_031365825.1 Rubrivivax sp.
CTCTAGGGAAAATTCTCTTCAAACCAAGGAGGTTCACAGGGGCTGATCGGCCGCAAACCCGCGCCACGTCTAGAGAAACTGCCTTCCGGTACGACGACTCGCCTCGGGCGCAACGTTGTACATGCAGCAGCGGTATTACGAGCCGATTGCCGGTCGCTTCCTTAGTGTTGATCCGGTCACGACAGACGCGAAAACCGGCGACAGCTTCAACCGGTACGTGTACGGAAACAACAACCCGTACAAATTCAAGGATCCTGATGGACGGTTCGCGCAAGTCGCGGCTGTTGGGGCTGGGGTCTTGTTGGTTGGAACTGCTATCTGCGATAGCTGCCGACAGTCACTTGCAAATGGCATCGCCGCAGTCGGCTCGGCAATTGGCCGAATGTTCAGTCAGGGGGAGCGGCCATCGAAGACGCCGAACACTGGTCCACCAGGGTCAACCCATGTGAATCCTGGCAGCGGGCAAGAGCGCACTTATGGGCCGGACGGAAAGCCTCTTGTTGACATTGATCGCGATCACGATCATGGACAGGGCGTGCCTCATAAGCACGATTGGGTGGATGGCAAACGTGGTCCGGGGCAGCCTGTGAATCCACCCGCTCCGAGCCCGGCTCCGGGGGCGCCAACTCCAGCACCTGCCCCCGCGCCGGCCCCTGCGGGCGGCACGGGCACTCCGGCACCGCCGCCTCCGCCGCCGCCCAAGCCGGAGCCAACGCGATAGCGCGCGCCGCTATGACATTAAGGCCTGGAGTTGAATCGTGACCAAAGTAGCTTTAATTCTCGATCCAGAATTCGGTGACCAAATCTCTGGCATTGCCGCTGAAATGCCAATCTGGATATTGTCAAGTTCGAGGAACTCATCTGCCATTCAGCGGGCTCGGCAGATGTTCCCTAATCAGCAAATCACCGAGTTACTGCCGCGGGATGCCGAGAGTCGCGCCGATCTCTTGGCGCGAGGGCTTCTCAACGTTGACGAACACTTGGGCCCTGATAGTTCTTCTGATCCGTACCAGGCTGTATTGGTCTACGGGGCTTTATCAGCGGACTTATCGAATGAGGTTGCCGCCCAGTGCGGCTTCAAGGTCATCGAGCCAAACTCGAATGGATTCGTAGCGCGGAAGTGATAGCAAGGCCTTGTGATGAGGGGTTCGGCATCAGGCCTTGCCTGTTGCCCCCAGCCGCTCGACGGCCTCACGCGCGGTGACGATCTCGATGCCCTGGAAGCTGCCCAGGGGCAGCAGATCGCGCTTGTCGCCCGAGGCGATGAGATCGGCCTGGCCGGTGACGGCTGCAGCGATGACGTGATCGTCATCGGGGTCGGTGGGCACGACGCGCGGCGTGTCGGTAGGTGAGACGACCACGGCGATGCGCCGCAAGTCATCGACGATGCCCTGCGGTGTGAGCCCGGCCTGCGCCAGGCGCTGCGCGAACTTCGCCCGCGACAGCACATCGAGCAACTCGGCCAGCAGCACTTCGCTCGTGCAAAGCTCGAACTTCCCGGCCTTGGCGCCATCGAGCAACCGGCGCGGCAGCCCGGCGGCGATGACGCCGGAGACGAGCAGATTCGTATCGAGAACAAACCTCACCGCAGGCGCACCGATCAGGCGTCCTGCCGTGCGCGCCGTTCCTGCCGCGCTGCTGCAATCTCCGCCTCGACCTCATCCTCGGTGACCTCGGGCAGCTGCAGCGCATCCAGCCTGGCCAGCCCCTCGGTGAGCCGCTGCGCGGCTGCCGCGCGTTCCTCGCGCTGGCTCAAGAACTCCACGAAATCCACCACCTCGGCCACGCGGCTGGGCGGCAGCTTCTTCAGCCGCTCGAGTAACTGAGCTTCGATCGCCGTCATTGCGTACTCCTTGTGCTCAGCGCCCTTGCTGCGCGAGCACGGTCTCGATCATCTGCATCACGAACTTCTGCTGCGTCTTGGGCAGCGCGCTGATGCGCTCCATGTGTTGGGCCAGCTTGGGCGCCGGGCCCCGCTTGGCTGCCGCCTTGGCCGTGCTGGGCTGACCGAGCAGCGCCTCGAGGGGAAGCTGCAGCTCCTGCGCCAACGCCGGCAGCAGAGAAGCCGGCAACCGCAGCCGCCCGCCCTCGTAGTGCGCCAGCGTCTGCTGGGCGATGCCCAGCGTGGCGGCCAGCTGCACCTGGGTGATGTTGCGTTCCTTGCGGGCCAGGGCGACGCGCATGCCCAGGCCCTTGAAGAACGACTCGTCCTTGATGTTCACGGCCAGTGGTGGGTGGGTGATGGTGTTCATCAGCATAGGTCTGGCGGTGGGGGTGAACGGGTGCTTCAGGCTGGACGTTACTCTACTATAGAGTATCCTGATGTGGAGTTATTTTTTTACTCCACGCTGTTGGTTCAAAACCCCTGCGCTGCACTCGGAAAAGAGGAGTCCCCACCCATGCCCCGCATCCCCGAGCCCGAGATCGAGCGGCTAAAGAACGAGGTCAGCGTCGAGCGCCTGGTGGCGTCTTCGGGCATCGAGCTGAAGAAGTCGGGCAAGGACTGGCTGGGTCGGTGCCCGTTCCACGAGGACGACACGGCTAGCCTGGTGGTGACGCCGGCGAAGAACCTGTGGCACTGCTTCGGCTGCGGCGTCGGGGGTGGGCCCATTGACTGGGTGATCAAGCGCCAGGGGGTGAGCTTCCGGCACGCGGTGGAACTGCTGCGGGAAGGGGTCACCCCTTTAGCTGCTGAAGGGGTGGCGGTGAAGCGCAGCACCGTGCGGGCCTTGCCGCCGCCGGTGGCCTTCGATGCCGATGACCAGGCGCTGCTGAACCAGACCGTGGGCTACTACCACGAGCGCTTGCTGGCAACCACCGAGGCGGCCGAGTACCTGGCCGCGCGCGGCCTGACGCATCCCGATCTGGTGGCGCACTTCAAGCTGGGCGTGGCCGACCGGACGCTGGGCCTGCGGCTGCCGGAGAAGAACCGCAAGGCCGGCGCCGACATCCGCTCGCAGCTGCAGAAGATTGGCCTGATCCGCGACAGCGGGCACGAGCACTTCAATGGCTCGCTGGTCGTGCCGGTGTTCGATGAGGCCGGCAACGTGGTGGAGGTCTACGGCCGCAAGCTGCTGGACAACCTGCGTGCGGGCACGCCCAAGCACCTGTACCTGCCGGCGCGTGAGGGCAGATCGCGGGGCGTGTTCAACGTCGCGGCGCTGCAGGCCAGCAAGGAAATCATCCTGTGCGAGGCGCTGCTCGACGCGCTGACGTTCTGGTGCGCCGGATACCGCAACGTCACCGCCGCGTATGGCATCGAAGGCTTCACCGACGAGCACGTCGAGGCCTTCAAGCGCCACGGCACCGAGCGTGTGCTGATCGCCTACGACCGCGACGACGCCGGCGAGCGCGGCGCGGCCAAGGTCGCCGAAACCCTGCTCGCCCTGGGCATCGAGTGCTTGCGCGTGCAGTTCCCCAAGGGCATGGACGCCAACGAGTACGCGCTGAAGGTCCAGCCGGCGGCCAAGTCGCTGGGCCTGCTGATCCGCAAGGCCGTGTGGCTTGGCAAGGGTGAGGCGCCAGCGCGCGCTGAGCCCGTACTGATTGAGATCACAAACTGTGACCTCAAACCGCCAGCCCCTGCTGAGGTGGTCGCAAAACGCGACCACCCGTGCGAACCCCCTTCCTTAATGTGGAAGTGTTCCATGATTCGGGGCGCTGCCCCGCATCATGAAACTTAGCTGCTGCACCAGCGGCCGAGCCGCCACCGGCCCCGCCACAAGCCGAGGTCGACGGCGACACGCTGCGGCTGGCCTGCGGTTCGCGTACCTGGCAAGTGCGTGGTCTGCCCAAGACGCACCCGGGTGCCAGCCTCAAGCTCAATGTCCGCGTGCAGGGCGCAGACGCTGCGCTGCACGTGGACAGCGTGGACCTGTACAGCGCGCGCGGTCGCGCCGTGTTCGCGGCGCAGGCCGCGGCCGAGCTGGACGGGCGCAGCACTGCCAACGTCAGCGAGGCCGTTGCGCGCGAGATCGGCCGTGAACTCGGCCGCGTGCTGCTGGCGGTGGAGCAAGCCATCACCGAGCGTGAGCGCCAGGCCAGCGCGCCCAGGCAGATCGTGCCGACGATGACCGAGGCCGAGCACGAGGCCGCGCTCGAACTGCTGCAGTCCCCGGCGCTGATCCCGCGCATCCTGGCCGACTTCGCCGCCGTGGGCCTGGTGGGTGAAGACACGAACAAGCTCGTGGGCTACCTGGCGGCGGTGAGCCGTAAGCTGGACCGGCCGCTGGGCGTGGTCATCCAAAGCAGCAGTGCTACCGGCAAGTCCACGCTGATGGACGCCGTTCTCTCCTTCGTGCCCGAGGAGGACAAGGTCAAGTACAGCGCGATGACGGGGCAGAGCCTGTTCTACATGGGCGAGACGAACCTCAAACACAAGGCGCTGGCCATCGTTGAGGAAGAAGGCGCCAGCCGCGCCAGCTACGCCTTGAAGCTGCTGCAGAGCGAGGGAGAACTCACCATCGCCAGCACTGGCAAAGACCCAACCTCGGGCAACCTCATCACCCAGCAATACCGCGTCGAAGGCCCGGTGGCCTTGCTGCTGACGACGACGGCGCGCGACATCGACGAAGAACTCATGAACCGCTGCCTGGTGCTGGCCGTGGACGAGGGCCGCGAGCAGACGCGCGCCATCCACGAGCGGCAGCGCGCACGTCGCACGCTTGAAGGCTTGTTCGACAGGCGAGAACGCCAGGCGCTGATCGCCTTGCACCAGAACGCGCAACGCCTGCTGCGTCCACTGGACGTGCTCAACCCGTTCGCCAGCTTCTTGACCTTCCCCGACCAGACGACAAGGCTGCGGCGCGATCACGAGAAGTACCTGACCTTGATCGACGCAATAGCCTTCGTGCACCAGCATCAGCGGCCGGTCCGCGTGGCTGAAAGAGCGGGCCAGCGCGTCGAATACATCGAAGCCACGCTGGCGGACATCGAGCTGGCCAACGAGATCGCGCACGACGTGCTGGGCCGCAGCCTGGATGAGTTGCCGCCGCA
>JANLYV010000100.1:0-38159 GCA_031365825.1 Rubrivivax sp.
GTGAGCAAGGCCTCGCGCTCGGCGCCTTCCATGGCCGTCTCGGTCTGCCGCTGGCGCGCCTGCAATTCGTCCAGGCCGCGTGTGCGCTTCAGCACCTCGGGGTCTTGTTTGGGATCGGTGGTGGCGGTGCGCGCCTCTAACCAGTTGGCGTAGGCCGTGCGCGCCGATTGATAGGCATTGCCGGCGGCCTCGTTTTCCAGCCGCAGCCGCTCGAGCCGCTGTTCGATCTCGCGCGTGGCCTTACCCTGCGCCGCGATCTCACTGCGCACCTTGGCCAGCAGCGCCTGGTCGGCAAACTGCTCTTGCGTGATGGTGCCGTCCAACTGCGGCAGGTCGCCCACAAGCTTGCCGCCCAGGCCGATGAGGAAGCCGGCGAAGGCCAGCGACAGGATCCACATCGTGAGCGAGAACACCCGCTCGGGAACACGCAAGGCCTTGAACATGCTCAGTCCTTTGCCTCAGCTTTGGGAATGGCCCGGGGTTGACCATTGCGGTCGATGGCGACATAGGTGAGGTTGGCGTCGGTGACCTTCACCACATGCAGGTTGGCCGGGTCGCGCTCGGCGTAGACCTCGACGTGCACCGTCACCGAGGTTGTGCCGATGCGCGTGACGCGGGCGTAGAAGCTCAGCAGGTCGCCGATCGACACCGGCTGCTTGAAGACGAACTGGTTGACCGCCACGGTAGCGATACGTCCCTTGGCGATGCGCGCCGGCAGCACCGCACCGGCCAGGTCGACCTGGGCCATGATACAGCCGCCGAAGATGTCGCCATTGGCGTTGGAGTCGGCCGGCAGAGGCATCACGCGCATCACGAGTTCAGCGCCATCGGGCAAACTCATGGGGCCGGTGAGCATGGCGGGGCTTGAAACGCTCTGCTTCATCGTCACCTCTATCGCGCAGACTGCACCGGCTCATTCTTCCATGACAAGACCCAGCATCGCCTTGCCACCGCCGGCCATCGAAGTCGGGGCCGCGGCGCCACGGTCCGACTGGGGCACGCTGGCGCGGCTGTTGCCTTACCTGTGGCGCTACCGCTGGCGTGTGACGCTGGCACTGAGCTTCATGGTGCTGGCCAAGGTGGCTAACGTCAGCGTACCGCTGCTGCTGAAGAGCTTGGTCGATGGCCTGTCGTTCAAGCCCGGTGATGCCGCAGCCCTGCTGGTGGTGCCCATCGGGCTCATCGTGGCCTACGGCTTGCTGCGCCTGTCGACCTCGCTCTTCACCGAACTGCGCGAGCTGATCTTCGCCAAGGCCACCGAAGGCGTGGCGCGCAGCATCTCGCTGCAGGTGTTTCGCCACCTGCATGCCTTGAGCCTGCGCTTCCATCTGGAACGCCAGACCGGTGGCATGACGCGCGACATCGAGCGTGGCACGCGCGCCGTGCATTCGCTCATCTCGTACTCGCTTTACAGCATCGTGCCGACGCTGATCGAAGTGACGATGGTGCTGACGCTGCTGGCCGTGAAGTTCGACGCGTCGTTCGCCTGGATCACGTTGACAGCGCTGGTCTTCTACATCGGCTTCACCGTGAGCGTGACAGAGTGGCGCACCAAGTTCCGCCGCCAGATGAACGAGCTGGATTCAAGCACGCATTCGCGCGCGATCGACTCTTTGCTCAACTACGAGACGGTGAAGTACTTCAACAACGAAGACTTCGAAGCCAAGCGCTACGACGAAAACCTGGAGAAGCTGCGCCGCGTCACACTCAAAAGCCAGAGCACGCTGTCGATGCTGAACACCGGGCAGCAGCTCATCATTGCCAGCGCGCTGGTGGCCATGCTGTGGCGTGCCACCGAAGGCGTGGTCGCTGGCCGCATGACGCTGGGCGACCTGGTGATGATCAACGCCTTCATGATCCAGCTCTACATCCCGCTGAACTTCCTCGGCGTGATCTACCGCGAGATCAAGCAGAGCCTGACCGACCTGGACAAGATGTTCACGCTGCTGGAGCGCCACCGCGAAATCGACGACGCGCCGGGCGCACGTGCGTTGATCGTTAGCGACGGCGCGGTGAAGTTTGACGCAGTGTCCTTCAGCTACGACGCGGCGCGGCCCATCCTGCGCGGCGTGAGCTTCGAGATCCCGGCCGGCAAGACGGTGGCGGTGGTCGGGCCCTCGGGCGCGGGCAAGTCCACGCTGGCGCGGCTGCTCTACCGCTTCTACGACGTCAACAGCGGCCGCATCACCATCGACGGGCAGGACCTGCGCGACGTGACGCAGACCAGCCTGCGCCAGGCCATAGGCATCGTGCCGCAGGACACGGTGCTGTTCAACGACACGGTGGAATACAACATCGCCTACGGCCGGCCCGGCGCCAGCACGCCCGAGGTGCAGGACGCGGCACGCGCGGCGCACATCCACGACTTCATCAGTGCCACGCCCAAGGGCTACGCCACGATGGTCGGCGAGCGCGGGCTCAAACTTTCGGGTGGCGAAAAGCAGCGCGTGGCGATCGCGCGCACGCTCTTGAAGAACCCGCCGGTGATGATCTTCGACGAAGCCACCTCGGCGCTTGATTCGGCCAACGAACGCGCCATCCAGGCCGAACTCAAGAGCGCCGCCACGGGCAAGACGGCGCTGGTGATCGCGCATCGCTTGAGCACGGTGGTCGATGCGCATCAGATCGTGGTGCTCGACGCCGGGCGCGTGGTCGAGCGCGGTTCGCACGCCGAGCTGATGGCGGCCGACGGCCGCTACGCGCAGATGTGGCGCCTGCAGCAAAGCAGCGACGGCGCCTGACGATGAAGGTGGTGCAGCTGGGCCGGCAGGCGTACGCCGGCATGGACCAAGCGATGCGCGAGTTCACGGCCGCACGCGATGCCGATACCGAAGACCAGCTCTGGCTCGTCGAACACGAGCCGGTGTTCACGCTGGGCCTGGCGGGGCGAGACGAGCATGTGCTGGATGCCGGCGACATCCCCGTGGTGCGCACGAGTCGCGGTGGGCAAGTGACCTATCACGGGCCAGGGCAGGTGGTGGCCTATCCGCTGGTGGACCTGCGCCGGCTGCGCATCTTCGTCAAGGAATACGTGTACCGACTGGAGCAGGCCGTGATCGAGGTGCTGGCAGAGGCCGGAGTCACCGGCCACCGCGTGCGCGGCGCGCCCGGCATCTATGTGCGCCTGGCCGATCCGCGTGGACATGCCGCGCTGCCGCAGCCGCTGCCAGGGCACGATCCCTTCGACGGGCTGGGCAAGATCGCTGCTCTCGGCATCAAGGTCAGCAATCACCGCGCCTTTCACGGCGTGGCACTGAACCTGGCGATGGACCTCGCGCCGTTTGGTCGCATCGACCCTTGCGGCTACGCCACGCTGAAAGCCACGGACTTGCGCAGCTGCGGCGTCGATGTGAGCTGGGACGAGGCCGCACAAAGACTTGCGGACCAGCTCATGCGCCGGATGGCGCGATGAAATGGTCCGCAAGCAGTACCAAGGTCCGTTCGGGCTGAGCCTGTCGAAGCCCTGGCATTGCACTTCGACAAGCTCAGTGCGAACGGTGGTCGTACTACACCGTCTGCGGTTCTTCCGTTTCTGACGTCGGTGGCACCACTTTGTCGACGAGCAACGGTTCGTTGGTGTCGCTCGCCGCCAGTGAACCGGTGTACTGCACGTAGGCGGTGGTCGAGGCCGTGGCGCTGGTGGGCACCTCGTTGCTCGGCTGGACGACCGGTGGCGGGTCCATCACCGCCACCGAGCTGTCACCGCAGGCTGCCACCAGCACGGCGCTGCCGGCTAACACAAATAGTGAGCGCATGTTCATGGGAGGCCCCTTGCTTACTTGCTGCCGGGAATCGGCGTGAAGAGGTACGGGAACGTGGACAACAGCGGCACGACCGCCTGATCCACACCGTCATGCAGCTTGAAGGTGGTGGCACCCAGCGGCACCGCCGACGGCTTGCAGGCGGCACCCAGCCCCAGCGCGTCGGTGTTGCCGTTGGCCATGCACAAGCCACCCATCACTGCCACCAGCGAGATGTCGACGACGTCATCCTTGGGCCTGCGGCCGTTCGGGTAGCCGGCGTTGTCGGTGCCACCCGCGAGGATGTTGCCGACAATGCCCAGCCGGTTCTGCTGCGCGAAGGGCACGGCCGGGATGGCGGTGTTCAGTCGCAGCATCTCGGACGCCGTCACGGTCTTGGGCTGGTTCACGCCCTTGATGCCGGTGAGGAAGGTCGTCACCAGGTCGGTACGCGGGAAGTTGGTGGGTGCCGTGTTGGGCAGGGCCAGCGCAATTTCAATCAACGCCGGCAGCGTCGGGTTGGTCACGTAGTCGGCAAACTGGCCGTCGCCGCTGGGCTTGGAGGCGTTGAACTTGTCCTTGTCCTTCAGGCCGATGACGACCTCGTTCACCAGCGGCATGCCCAGGCGTGACACCTGCACCCAGGCACCGCCGGGCTTTTCGCTGGCTTGGTGGCCGGAGGCCGGCGCGCCGTTGAGCAGGCGCGCCTGGCGCATGCTGGCCGTGGTCCACCCGCCGATGACGTCGTCGCCATTGGTCAGGCAGGTCTTGTGCACTTCCAGCGCCAGCGTGGTGACGTTGGCATCGTCGATCGTGTTGGGCGCGGCACCGAACTTGGTGGAGTCGGTGATGAACGACACCGGCGCATTCACCAGGTCAAAGATGGTGCCCAGGTTGACGGCGAAGGGGTCCTTGCGCTGGCCAACGAACATCTTGGCCGGCATGGCGCAGCCAGGGATGGTGACGTTGTAGATGTGCTTGGCGGCGTAGGCGTCGTAGTTGGGGATGGTCTTGACGCCGATGTTGTCGACCGGCTTGTCGAAGGTCGTGGCGGCATTGGCGGCGTTGCTCACGGCCTGCGACGTGCCGCTGCGGCGGTCGCCGCGCACGACGTTGACGGTGTAGCTCTCGTTCAGCTGCAGGTTGGCGTCCTTGACGTTGGCCACCTGGCCGGCCTGGATCAACGGGATGCCGACCATCTTGCCGCCGATGTTCAGGTTGACGCCGGCGCCATTGCCGGCCAGCGTGTTCTTGAAGCGGAACTGGAAGGTCAGGTCTTCCTTGGCGTCGCCGTTGTTGTCGATGTGGATTTCATACAGCGCGTTGGGGTCCATCGCGAAGTAGTTCGGGCCGCCGTAGGGCGCCTGCAGCGGCTGGTAGTTGGCGATGACGGTGACGTAGTCGCTGCGGCCCGTCTCGTAGCTGCGGAACATGTAGAAGTCCGTGGCGTCGACTTTAGGCACGGTGGTGATGAAGGGTGCTTCACGGTGGCTGGAAGCGCCGGCCAGGCCGCAGGCGGCCAGCAGGGCAGCGCCGAGCAGCGGCGCGACACGAATGGGGTTCAAGGGCATGTTGGGTCTCCACGGGTTCCGGCGACATGCCGGGTGGATTGCCTTACGCGATGCCGGGGCCATCGGATGCAGCGACTTAAAATTGCTTACCAACCGGCCTTGCACCGTTCGCGGCGCGACACCTCCACATGACCAGCGCCACCACCCCGCCTGCACCTTACGACGCCACGTTGAAACAAAAGGCGCGTGACAAGACGTCGCGCATCCCCATCAAGGTCGTGGCCGCCGAGACACTGAAAAAGCCGGATTGGATCCGCGTCAAGGCCGGCAGCGTGAACACGCGCTACTACGAGATCAAGCAGATCCTGCGCGAGCACAAGTTGCACTCGGTGTGCGAAGAGGCCTCGTGCCCGAACATCGGTGAGTGTTTCGGCAAAGGCACGGCGACCTTCATGATCATGGGCGACAAGTGCACGCGGCGCTGCCCGTTCTGCGATGTCGGCCACGGCCGGCCCGACCCCTTGGATGCGGATGAGCCGGTCAACCTGGCGCGCACCATCGCCGCGCTGAAGCTCAACTACGTCGTCATCACCAGCGTCGACCGGGACGACCTGCGCGACGGTGGCGCCGCGCACTTTGTTGAGTGCATCCGCCAGGTGCGTGCGCTTTCACCGTCGACGCAGATCGAGATCCTCACGCCCGACTTTCGTGGCCGCCTGGACCGTGCACTCGGCATCCTCGTGGCCGCGCCGCCCGACGTCATGAACCACAACCTCGAGACCGTGCCGCGCCTGTACAAAGAGGCGCGACCGGGCTCTGACTACCAGTTCAGCCTGACGCTCTTGCAGCGCTTCAAGCAGGCCGTGCCCGGTGTGCCGACCAAGAGCGGGCTGATGGTCGGGCTGGGCGAGACCGACGACGAGATCCTGCAGGCCATGCGCGACATGCGCGCACATGACATCGACATGCTCACCTTGGGTCAGTACCTCGCGCCGAGCGGGCACCACCTGCCGGTGCGGCGCTACGTGCACCCCGACACCTTCCGCATGTTCGAGGCCGAGGCAGTGTCAATGGGCTTCGCCCATGCCGCCGTCGGCGCGATGGTGCGTTCGAGCTACCACGCCGACGCGCAGGCGCACGCCGCGGGTGTATAGCACGCGTACCTCGATCGCTACGCCGGCATGGTGTCGTAGGCCGGCCAGGCTTCGTCGGGGTTGTCGAAGCTGGTGAGTGCGCGGCTTTCGCCGACCGGGTTCTCCTGCGCCTCGAGGTCGGCGATGCAGGCCTGCCAGACCAGGTCGGGCGCGTCGATGCAAAAGCCGAAGAACCAGCCGGTTTCGCCGTGCACGCAGCGCACCACCGTGGCGATGGAGACGGCGACGAGGTCGGCTCCCAGTTGCACCCGTGCCTGGCCGCGCGCACCCACCGGCATCGCCTGGTCGGAGCGGGCGAGGAAGCCGCGCAGCGAGATGTCGATGACATCGAGGTCGATCTCCGCTACCGGCTTGCCCGGCGCCATCACCCCGATGAGGCGCGCCGGGCATTTCAACGAGTGCCGGCGGTGGCGACGCAGCGCGAGCTCGGTGTGCTCATCGCATGCCTCTTCGATGGCCAGCGCCGGCAGCACGCGGCGGTAGCTGGCCTCGTGGTAGATCTCGCGCAGCAGGTGGCGCTTGCGTTCGTCGAACTGCGCGAACACCTGCGTGCGCTGGTTGAAGAAGTGATCGAGCAGGGCGGCTGACATCACCGGGTCGTTGGTGGTGAAGTAGCGCCGTTCGGGGTAGTGGATGTGTGGCAGTGGCGTGCGCGTGAAGTAGCGATGCAGGTCCTTGCGCGGTCTGCGGCCACCGTAGGCCTGGCGAAAGATCTCGGGCGCTTCGGCCAGGTCGAGCGTGGCGCCAATGGCCGGTGCGCCGTTGGCGAAGTCGTAGTTGTCGACCACCTGGGCCTGCAGCCGCTTGAAGAACAGCAGCGACTCGTACAGCTCGATGCGATTGGGATTGACGGCGATGACGAGGTGGCGCGTGTCGAAGAAGGCCGTGCAGTATTCATACATGAACTTCATCAGCGGGAACAGGATGGCTCCGCCGGTCTTGCGAAAGCGCGGATGCACCGCCAGCGCCGAAATCTCGGCAATGCGGCCACCCTTCTCGCGCACTTCGCCCAGGTCGAACACCGACTGCAGCGGGAAGCCGAACACGCCTTCGCGGATGATCGAAAGCGTGCCCACGATCTCGCCGTCAAAGCGCGCGAACAACGTGGTGGTGGTGGGCAGCGCGTGGTAGGGCGTGACGCGCAAGCCACTGGGGTGAGGCTTCATGAAGCCGCTGGAGACGTAGGCGTCGTGCAGCAGCGCAAAGCAGGCCTCGAGCTCGGCCTGGCTGGACGCGATGCCCAGGCTCAGGCGTGGGTCGGGCCTGGGGTCGCAGTCGATCATGCGCCGGAACAGCGCGAAGCGTGTTTGCGGCGGCAAGCGGCCGAGCGCGGCACGTGCAAGCTGGTTGAGACGCCGACGCAAGCCGGCACGGGCGGGACGAGACATGCGCGTGACCTCAATCGCCGTTGTCGGTACCCGGGCCTGAAGCAGCGGCGGCTGCTCAACGCCCGGGGCGACGCGGGTGTGTGCGAGGTCTTCGTCCGCAAACAGGCCCGACTTGAGCCTTGTGCGCGTGATGCGTGATTAGTGACTCAAGACTTCATGCTCCTGAGCAGTTCGACCACTTGGGCGTTCTGCGGAAAGCTGGTGCCGAGCTTTTCCAGCAATTGCAGCTCCATGCGGGCCTGCGACTTGTCGCCACTGTCGACCAGCAGCTTGGCCAGGTTGAAGCGCAGGTTGTTGTCCTGCGGCGCCAGCGAAACCGCCTTCTTCTGCGTCTCGAGCGCTTGCGGGAGTTTCTTCTCCGCCGCATAGACCGAAGCCAGCGTGTCCAGCACCGCCGGCTGGTTGGGCAGCGCCTCGCTCGCTTTGAGCGCGAAATCCAGCGCGCCGGGCTTGCCTTGCTGCACCAGCAGCCACGCAATGTTGTTCATCGCCAGCGCATTGCCGGGCTGCAGCGCCAACACGGCGCGATAGCGCGTCTCGGCCAGCGGCAGGTCGCGCTGGAACAGTGCAGTGTCGGCACGGTGGAACGCGAACACGGCGTCCTTGGGTTGCGCCTTCTCCCAGGTGGCGGCGAAACGTTCGGCGTCGGCTGACTTGCCGCTGGAAAGCATCAGGCCGTGCAAGCGCACCGCAACGTCGCTGGAGGGCGTCTTCTGCAGGCTCGCCCGGTAAGCGGTAATCGCGGCATCGACGTTCTTGCGGCTGCTCTCGATGTCGCCTTCGAGCATCTGGCCGATGCCGTCTTTGTCACGCTGCTTCTGGATGTCGCGTGCGACGGTCAACGCGTCGGTGTAGCGGCGCTCGGCGACGGCCGTGATCACGAGCGCGCGCTGCGCCGGCAAGAGCTCGGGTCGCAGCGCCAGCGCCTTGCGAAAACTCTTGTCGGCATCGGCGAATTCCTTCTTCTGCAGGTAAGCCTCGCCCAGCGCCATATGAGCGCTAGGTGCGTCAGGCCGCTGCGCCACGAGCTTGTTCAGAGTGGTGATGGCCTGCTGCAGTTCGCCTTGCGCGATCTGCACCCGGCCCAGCGCCTGCACGAACTCGGCCTGCTGCGGTTGTGCCGCGATGCCGTCTTGAGCCACCGCCAGTGCGGCCTTGGGGTCGCCGGTGTTGAGGTGGTGGTCGATCAGCCGCAGGCGCGCTGACGGTTGTGCCGGCTCCGCCTTCATCGCGCGCGTCAATACCTCGGTGACTTCCTGTTTGGGCGCACCGGTGCGTGACAGCAGATTGGCCAGTCCCACCAGCGCAGCGACGTTCTTCGGATCCTCCTTGATGAAATCCTCGAAGCGCTTGCGCGATAACTCGGGCTTCTTCTCCACCAGGTCCAGCGCGGCCAGGCTGGCTACGGCGGGGTAGTAGCGCTTGTCGATGGTGAGTGCGCGCTCGAAGCTTGCGCGCGCGGCCGCTCTGTCGTTGCGCAACACCTGCACCCGGCCGCGAAGATTGGCGGCAATGGGCTTGTCGGGCTGCTTCTTTTCCAGCGCCTCGATCGCCTTGAGCGCCTGGTCGAGCTCGTTGCGCCGCAGATGTGCGCTGATCAGCGCCATGTTGGCCACGATGCCGGGGTCGCTCTCGGCCACGGCTTCGAGCTCGTCCATCGCTGCCGCGCCACCGCCACCTTTGCGCAGCTGACCCAAGGCGCGCGCCGTGCGGATCTTGGCGTCGTCGGGCTTGGCCTTCATGGCCCTGGCGTAGAACTCTTCCGATGTCTTGGCGTCGCCGTTTTGCAGGTGCGCTTCGGCCGCCAGCGCCAGCACTTCGCCGCTGGCCTTGCCACTTTCGAGCACCGGCCCCAAGGTCTCGAGTGTCTTGTTGGGCTGGCCCGTACGCAGCTGGATCTGCGCCAGCATCAGGCGCGCCAGACCGAGGCCTGGCGCCTGCTGCACCGCCCTCGACAGCAGCGTTTCGGCCTCGGGATAGGCGCGCAGCTGGTACTCCGTAGCGCCGGCCAGCTGCAACGCCAGCCCGTTGGTGGGTGCCGCCTGCACCAGCCTTTGCGACACTTCCTTGGCACGTTTGTAATCCTTGCCGAGGTAGGCGAGCAGGCCGTCGAAGTACATCGTCTGCGGATGGTTGGGCTGAACCTTCTTCATCGCCGCGACCTGGGCTTCCGCGCCAGGAAGGTCGCGCTCGCCGAGCATCAGGTCGACGATGTTGCTGTGTGCCGCCATCATGTTCGGCCTGACCTCGACGGCCTTGCGGTACGCGGCCAGTGCCTCCTTCACGTCCTTCGTGGCCAGGTTGCTGATGTCGCCCTTGAGCATCCAGGCGTCGGCGAGCTTGGAGTCGCGCGCCAGCAGCGTGTCCAGCAGTGATTGGGCACCCGCAAAGTCGCGGGCGTCGGCCAGCAGGCGCGCCCTGAGGATCAGCGCCGGCGCGTAGGTGGGTGATGCCACCAAGGCTTCGGCCAGTGCCTTCTCGGCCTGTTCACGGGCTCGCGTGCGTGCGAAGGCGGTGGCCACTGAAGTCTTCAGATCGGCCTGAGCCTGGCTGTCTGGCAACGTGAAGTTCTGGTACTCCTCGGCGACCTTCTTGAATTCGCCCTGTTCGTTCAGGCCGCGCGCCAGTGCCGGCAACACCTTGGCGATGTTGTACTTGAGATCGGCCGCCTTCTGCAGCTCGACCACCGCGCCGTTGGCGTCACCGGTGTCGAGCAAGGCACGGCCCAGCAGGAAGCGCGCTTCGCCCGACTGCGCGTTCTTCTGCAGCGCGCTCTTGAGCTCGATGATCGCGGCCTTGTTTTCGCCCTTTTGTAGCAAGGCGTTGGCCGAGGCCAGCAGCTCGGATTCGGACTTCTTGCCGCAGGCCACCAAGGCCAGCATCAGCGCGATGGCCAGCGTCGCGCGGGTCGTGTAGTGCAGGGTCATTGCAGGTTCCTCAACAGCTCGGCAACTTCAGCCTGCGCCGTAAATTTGTCGCCAAGGTAGGCGAGTTTTTCAAGTTCTGTGCGCGCCAGTTTCTTGTCACCGGAACGCATCGCAAGGCGTGCCAGCGTAAGCCTGGCGTCCATGTAATTCGGCGCCATGCCGACCACCTTTTTCTGCAGTTCGACGGCTTTGTCGACCTGGCCCGCATCGGCCATGGCCGAGGCCAGCGTGTCCATGATGGGTGGGCTGTTCGGCGCCAATTTGTTGGCTTTCTCGGCAAAGGCCAAGGCGCCTGGTTTCTTCTGATTCAACAATGCCATCGCCATATTGTTGTTGGCGGTGGGATGGTCGGGCAGCAAGGTCAGCGTTTGCGACAGGAGGTTTTCGGCAGCCGGCCAGTCCTTGGCCGCCAACGCTCTGCTGCCAAGGTGCGATATGAACAACGCATCCTTGGGGTACTGCTGGCGCCACCCTTGGGCCAGCACAGCAGCGTCGGCGGGCCTGCCCGTTTGCAGCAGAGTGGAATGCAGCTTGATCGTGGCCTCGGTCGAAGGTTCGCGCTGCAGCGCGACGCGCAAGGCCGCAACGGCGGCGTCGGGCTTTTTCTGCGCCAGCAGCACATTGGCCTCCAGGAGGTGCCCCGTGCTCGACTTAGGCCGCGCCTGCTGCACGCGTCGCGCCACGGCCAACGCATCGCTGTATTTCTTGTCCGCCAGGAAGAGCTGGATCTGCCGTGACTGCGCGCTCAACAAGTCGGGCGCGATCTCAAGCGCTCGCTGCAGGCTGGTCGCTGCCGCCGCGCGGTCGCCACGTGCGACCAGCACGTCAGCCATGCGCAGGTGCGGTTGTGTCGAGTTGGGCGACACCGTGGCGGCTTTGCGGAAGGTGCTCAGCGCCTGCTGGTACTCGCCGGCGGCGAATTGCGCGCGTCCGACGGCATCGAGCAAGGCTGGGTTGTCTGGAAGTACGGCCAATGCGTCCTGGCCGGCAGAAAGGGCTGCCTTGTAATCCTTTGCGTTCAGCAGGTACTCAACCAAGGGGCCATGGGCGTCAATCTCGGTCGGGTTTCTTTTGACGGCATCAACCAAGATCGCCAGTACCTGTTCTTTCGGTTCGCCGCTGCGAAGCTTCAGGTCGGCCAGCGCCAACATGGCGCGGTAGTTCGAGGGATCGCGCTTCAACAGGGCCTCAAAGGGCTTCTTGGCCTCCGCCAGCTTCTTGTCGGCAACATCCAGCGCACCAAGGGAAAAGGCCGACGGAAAGTAGGTGGGGTCGACCTCGATCGCTCTCGCAAAACTCGCGCGCGCACCCGGAAGATCCTGCTTTTGTTGCAACACCATGCCACGCAAGTGCGGCAGCAGGGGCAGCTTTGCATCCTTCTTCTCGGCGCGCGCAATGGCCGCAAGCGCGCCATCGAAGTCGCGTTGTCGCATCAGTGTGCTGATCAAGGCCAGGTCCGCAAAGGTGCCCTGTTCGCTCTCAGCCACGCGCTCAAGATCGCCAAGCCCTTGGGCGACGTCGCCTTGCGCGACACGGTTCAAAGCCAATGCCGTACGCAAACGTGGGTCCTGCGGGTTCGAGCTGGCGGCGCGTGCAAAGTAATCCTGGGCCTTGGCCGGAGCGCCCGCGTGCAAGTAGGCCTCAGCGGCGAGTGCCAGCACGTCGGCAGACGGGCTGGGGGCTTCGAGCAAAGGCTGCAGCGTTCTCAGCGCAATGTCGGTTTTGCCGAGGCGCAGTTGTGCCGCAGCCAACATCGGTCGTGCGGCTGTCATTGCCGGAGCTTCATTGAGCAGGCGTGTGAGGTATGTCTCCGCAAGGGTGAAGCTGCCGTTGCGAAATTCGATTTGGGCGGCCAGCAACAACACCCGGATGTCAGGTGACTTGGCGCGCAGCAGTTGCTGCACCAGTTCGCGGGCGCGCGGCAGCTTGTTGTCCAGGAGCTCCAACTGAGCTTGGAAGACAAACGTGTTGAGATTCCTCGGCAGGGCCGTCTTCATCTCAGCCAATTGTTTGCGCATGCCGGCTGTGTCTTTGGCGTCATAGAGCATGGACAGCAACTCAGCGTGGGCCGCGAGCAGCGTCGGCTCGATCTTCAGTGCGTCACGCTGCGCCAATGTCGCGGCCGCAGTGTCCTGTTTTTGGTAGCGCAACAGCAGGCCCTTGTAATGCAAAGCGGGCGCCATCTTCGGGTCACGCTGCAACACCGACTCGATGATCTTCCAGGCCTCGTCGAACTTGCCCTCGCCGCCAAGAAACCTTGCGCGCACGACGTTTGCGATGGGGTGTTGCGGATCGAAGATCAGTGCCTGGTCGATGGCCGCGCGCATCTGCGCTGTCTGACCTTGTATACCCCACGCCGCTGCCAAGGCTGTTTGCAGCTCGGCCATGGCTGGCTTGGAATCGAAGCTCGCACGGCCATAGGTACGGCTGGCTTCTTCTGCGCGTCCAGTAGCCGTCAATGCCTTGACCAGCTCGGGCGCCGTCTCGACTTCAGGGTGCCCCAACTCCTTGGCCTTGCGCAGCTCAACCAGGGCCGACGGCGCGTCGCCGGTCTGCAGCAGCGTCTTGCCGAGCAGGAAGCGCAGCGCCGGCACATTGGGCTGCGTTTGCAGTCCCGTTTTCAGCGTGATGATCGCCGCCTTGCTGTCCTTCTTTTCAAGAAGCTTGCGGGCCGACGCAAGGGCATCGCGGTTCGAGTCTTCACAAGCAAGCAATCCGCTAAGCATCATCGCCAGCAGGATGCGTGCAATCGTGGTTGTCATGGTGCTCCCCATCTGCGCGCGGTGCGGCAGGCGCTATTTGATCGAAAGACGGTGCATCAAATCGTATAGCGTTGGCCGACTCACACCGAGCAGTTCCGAAGCCTTCACGATGTTGCCGTTGACGCGCGCCAGGGCCGCGATGATGGCCTGGCGCTCGGCCTGCTCGCGCAGCGCGCGCAGGTTCAGGTCGCGACCGTCGCGGCCTTCATCCGCTGCCGCCGGTGTCGGCAGTCCGATATCTTCACAGTCCACACGTTGGCCTTCGGCCATGATCGTCGCGCGTTTCACCGCGTTGTGCAGTTCGCGCACGTTGCCCGGCCACGGGTGGATCTCGATGGCCTTGATGGCGTCTTCGGTGAAGCTCATGGCGTTGCGTCGCTGTTCGTTGGCGAAGCGGCGCAGGAACGCGTGGGCCAGCAGTGCAGGGTCACCGAGCCGGGCCCGCAGCGGCGGGATGTGGATGGCGATCTCCGCCAGCCGGTAGTAAAGGTCTTCGCGAAAGCGGTTTTCCACGATCAGAGCCTTCAGGTCCTGGTGGGTGGCACAGACCACGCGCACATCGACCGGAATCTCTTGCCTGCCGCCAATGCGTTCGATCTTTCGCTCCTGCAGGAAGCGCAGCAGCTTGGCCTGCAGGCTGTGCGGCAGGTCACCGATCTCATCGAGCATCAAGGTGCCGCCGTGGGCTGTTTCAATCTTGCCCGGCGAGGTCTTGGCGGCGCCAGTAAAGGCGCCCTTTTCATAGCCGAACAGTTCGCTTTCCAGCAGGTTCTCAGGAATGGCCGCGCAATTGATGGCGACGAAGCGGCCGCTGCGTTTCGAGCTCTGGTGCAGCGCCTGGGCCAGCACCTCCTTGCCCGTGCCGCTTTCACCTAGCAGCAGGATCGTGGCGTCGCTGCTGGCCACGCGTTCGACCGTGCGTGCGATCTTCATCATCTCGGGGTCGCGCGTGATCAGGCCGGACATGGCATCGGGTTGCGCCAACGCCTGCAGTCTGCGGTTCTCGGCCTGCAACTCCGCCAAGCGGTAGGCACGATCGATCGTAAGGCGCAGCACTTCGGGTTCGAACGGCTTGGCCAGGAAGTCGTAGGCGCCCATGGCCACAGCACGCAATGCATTGGCCTGGTCGTTCTGCCCGGTGAGCACGATGACCTTCGCATTGCCGTTGATGTCGAGCATCTGCTCGAGCAGTTTGAACCCTTCGGACACGGAGTCGGGGTCGGGCGGCAGCCCCAGATCCATCGTCACCACAGCCGGTTGATGGCGGCGAAACTGCAGCAGCGCCGACTCGCGATCGCTGGCCGTCACCGATTCGAATTGATCGAGCGACCACTTGATCTGCTTCTGCAGCGCCAGGTCGTCCTCGACGATGAGCAGCGGCGTGGCTTGGCCCTGGGTCATAGCCGCGCCGGCATCGTCAGATCCGATGCTTGCTGCATTTCAAACTGGGGCAGCAGGACCGTCACCGTCGTACCCCGTCCGAGTTGGCTTTCGACATCGATTGAACCACCGAGCTCACGGATGTACTGGGCGCTTTCATAACTTCCGATACCCATGCCGCTGTGCTTGGTGCTGTTGAACGGCTTGAATAGCCGCGTCTTGATGAATTCTTCCGACATGCCCACTCCAGTGTCACAGATCACCAACTTCACCTGACCGCTGAAGCGCTCTAGCAGCAACCGTACCGATCCTTCCTGAGGTGTCGCATCCAGCGCGTTCTGCACCAGGTGGCCCAACACACGCTCGAGTCGGTCGCCGTGCCCCCGCGTGGCAAGCCGTTCACGTACCTCGAGCTGAATCTGGCGGCCACGCGCATGGGCCATGCCTTCCAGGCGAAGCATCAGTGGTGTCAGTTCGACGCCGCGGGCACCGCCCGGCGGGGTCGCGCCCTCGCGCAACTGCAACATCAGCCGCCGCATCTTGTCCAGCGAACTCTCCACCGTCAACAGCATGTCCTGTTGGAACTCGCGGTTGTCGTGCAGACGTTCCGCATTCTTCAGCATCAGCGAGAGCTGTGTGACGATGTTCTTGAGGTCATGTACGACGAAGGCCGACATGCGATTGAAAGCATCGAACTTTCGAGCTTCAAGCAAGGCTTCAGTGGCCTGCATCTGTGCCATGAATCCGGCCGCCTGGCGGCTGGCGGTCTTGAGCAGGTCGCGCACCTCCCAGTTCAGTTCAACGCGCGTGCGCGGGCGCACAAGGGTGACGAAACCCAACAAGTCCTCGCCGACGATCAGCGGCACCACCAGCCAGAGATTGGGATTGGAGAGTAGCCAGAGCGGCAGCGCCATCTGACCGTAAAGACGCGGCGAATCACGGTACTCATCGAGGTCGATGACCCATTCCTTGTTTCGCAGGAACTGTACGAATGATGATGTCGCTGCCTCGCGCTCCGGCACATCAGGCGCATTCCAGCGCGCAGTCTGCGCAAAGTCGGCATCACTGTTCGGCCTGGTCCATAGGCTGCCACCGGGACATTCGACCATGTCGGCCAAGCCGCGTATCACCAGACTACCCACGTCTTGCGGGGCGGACTTGGTTGATAGCATGGCGGTGAAGCGCAACCACTCTTGCCGGTAGTCGTATCGATAGCTAAAGAAGTGCTTGCCAACGAAGACGCGCAGGCGCGCGCGCAAAGTGCCCGATACCACCAGCACCGTCAACATCAACACGCCGGCGAACACCAGGCCGAGTTGCAGCGCCGGCCCCCACTCACCGCCAAAGTAGCGAACGTAGTAGCCGATGGCTGCCATGAACAGCATGTAGGCGCCGACTAGAACCAAGGTAGCGGAATAAAACGCCGCGGTGCGTGACACCTGCAGGCTGCGCACCCAATTGCCGCGGCGGGTGACAGCCACGACGAGCAAGGGCATGGCCAGCAAATGGACGAATCCACGCACACTCAGGACATCGGCGTCCATGCGGCCGAACAGCAACGCCTCGGAATAGAGGTACACGTCGAAGCCAAACGCAAAGCCGAGGCCGAGGCAAATCGGCTTGGCACTCCAGCGCGAGTCGTCGTGAAGATTGCGAAAGAGCTGCTCGGTCAACAAGGCACCAAGCACGGCCATGATCAATGCAGTGACCATGCCGAGGCTCGAAGCATCGGGCATGTACTGTTGGTAGCGTACCCGCAGCACCAGTGCAACCGCGGCGACCGCCATGGTCACTACGGTGACCGCACGCATCCAGACGAAGGTGGATCTATGGCCGTTGAGGGGCCGCGTTCCGAGCAGATTCAGAAGCAGTGCGAACCACGAGCCGTAGCGCGCGAGGTCTAGTGCGGAAGCCAGGAACGCCGGCGTCGTGCCGCGCGAGTAGCGGTCGACGACAGAGGCGCAAGCCCATAAAGACGTTGCAAAAACTGCGGCGCCGAAGTATCTGAACGCTGGCCCGTCGGAACTGGCGCGCTTCACCTCGGCGCGCGCAAGGTAGGCCGCAAAGCCAAGGTACGCCAGCGCGGTCAGCGCGTAGCCCAAGACAAGGGGGTCAGCGGCGCCAGCCGTCATCGTTTGGCTTTGCACTGGCAAGCCCGGTCAACGGGCGGGCCTGAATTCTATTCGGACGGCTCGCGCAGCCCGGTGCGATCAGCGCGCACCCTTGCCGGTCAACACCACGCTCACGGTCTCGAGCAGGATCACGATGTCGAGAAAGAGCGAATGGTTCTTCACGTAGTACAAGTCGTACTGCAGCTTGGCTTGCGCGTCTTCGACCGTGGCGCCGTACTGGTAACGCACCTGAGCCCAGCCTGTCACGCCCGGTTTGACGCTGTGCCGCACAGCAAAGTAAGGGATGTCTTGGGTCAGCTGGTCCACGAAGTACGGACGCTCAGGTCTTGGACCGACGAGACTCATCTCGCCCTTGAAAACGTTGAACAGCTGCGGGAGTTCGTCGATGCGTAGCTTACGGATGACCTTGCCTACACGAGTCGCCCGGTCGTCATTGGCCGTCGCCCAGCGAGGCGTGCCGTCTTGCTCGGCATCGGTGCGCATGCTGCGAAACTTTGCGACCTGAAACGTGGTGCTGTTCAGCCCCACGCGTTCTTGCCGATACAGCACCGGGCCGCGACTTTCCAGCTTGATCAAAATCGCGGTGAGCAGCATCAAAGGCGCTGTCAATGCCAGCAAAAGCGCTGCGCAAAGGAGGTCGAACATGCGCTTGACTAGCGTCCGCCAGGTGCCCTGGTTGAAGCCGTCACCGAAGATCAGCCAACCGGCATTCAGGTACTCGAGGCGAATCAGGCCCATCGACTTCTCGAAGTGGGTGTTGATGTCGCAAACCTTGACACCTGCCAACTTGCAGTCAAGCAGTTCACGCAGCGGCATGCTGCCAGCGCGGCGCTCGGTGAGTGCGACCACGATCTCGTCGACATCATGCGCGTAGGCGATGTCAGCAAGTCGCGACCCGCCTGATAGCAGCTCGGCGTAGGGAACTTCAGGCTCTTTCTCGTTGGGGCCTGGCAAGAAGCCGACGATCAGCACGTCTGGGTCGGACTGCCGCAGCGCGTCAGCAACCACCGCGGCTGCCGCACCTGAACCGAAAATCAGCACCCGAGAACGCGCCCGGGGCAGGGCGGCGCGGTGCGACACGTAGACGCGCCTGAGGATCACTGCTGCCACGCCTGCCATTGCCGACCATTGCACCGCTTGCCGATGCACAAAGCCGCCCGGCAGGAGGCTTAGAACAAGGTAAGACAGCGGCAGACCAAGCAGCAGCGCGAACAAGGCACGTGACATTGCCTGAGAAGGTGACTGTTGCGGGCGCAAGTCGTAAACACCCGAGGCCGCAGTGATGACGAAGAGCCCAGCCGACAAGGACAGCGCGTGCGTACCCAGCAATGGCATCGCGAGCGCGCGGTTGCCCTCCGGCAGCACCAAACCGGCTGCGACCACTAGGAAGACAAGCAAAGTGTCAAACAGCGCGCGAAGCAGCGACGCAGTTCTGACGTGGTGATTGAAGAGCTTGATCAATTCGGGCTTGTGGCGAGAGGTAACGACGGCGAAGGCGTATCAGCAGTCAGCCGTGGCATTTCGGCCAGTTGACGCTAAGCTTGAGTTCAGGGTCTCGATCCGACCTCGTCCAAACTACATACGATCTGGGCGCCGAATGCGGCAGATGTCGGCGGTGCTAAGTGCATGGACTTGAGTATCGGCGTGCAAGCAGGGCGGACAATCCCCGCAATGAGGGGGCACGGAGCGCCTGTGGCCAGGACGTGCGACAAAGGTCACGGCACCCCCACTCATGGTCCGCTGCGCCTACGACGTTCAGGGCGCTGTTCTGGCCAGACGATCGGTAGGTACAGGATGTAATTTAGCAAGCGCCATGTGTCGACATTCTTAACATGTGCCAGAGGTATGTCGAGTTTTCGAACCGAAAAAATCGAGAAGACCGTTGATTTTGTTCATATTTTTATTGATGGCACATGGTCTGCTTAGAGTTGACTGCATACGGAGGTTGCTGGGGTCAGCAGCCAAGCACAACCGGTTCAAACGGAGTTCAACATGAAAAGCTTCATCAAACATGGGTTGGCGGTAGCTGCGGCCACCGTGGCGTTTGGCGCCCAGGCCCTGATCATTGACGATTTCAGCACGGCCCAAACCGCAGCGTTTGACTTTACGACGGCCGATGGCGGGCAGTGGGCCACGCAAGTTGGTCCTTCCGGCTCGATCATCGGTGGTTATCGCGATCTGTTCATCATCAAAGACGATTCGAGCACTTCCGCGAATAACAACATCACTGGAATCTCGTCGGTGTCTGTCAATGGCGGCGTTGCTGGCAAAATGTCGTTTTCATCTACGGATGACACAAAGGCCGTAGGTATTGTTCGTTGGGATGGCGCGTTGGCTGGTACGGGCGGCACGGCGGGTGCAAGTGGACCGGCAATTGGTGCTGCCGTCGGCTCGATTGACCCGATTGGCCTTCAGGTTGCCGGTGTGGGAAAGAATCTGCTTGCTACCGGGCCCGGGTTTACCTTGACCGTGACGACGGCGGACCTGAACTTCCCGTTTACGCTCCAAGCGTTCACCAATGGTGCCAACTGGTCCGCGGTCACCATCTACTCGACCGGCATCGGCTCCTACTTCATTCCGTTTGGCGGTTTCGTTACAATTGCAGGTGCTGGCGCTGACTTCAGCAACATTGGCGCCCTGCAAGCCATCATCAACTTCGACCCGCTTGCAGCTGGCAACGGCACCGTTCAATCGGTGGACTTCAGCATCGATTTGGTTGACACGGCGGTTCCCGAGCCTGGCATTCTTGCCCTGGTGGGTGTCTCGATCCTCGGCCTGGGTGTTGCTCGTCGGCGCAGGGTCGCCGCCAAGTAGGTTGGTAGGTTTTTGTTCTGATTCGACGGGCGCTTCGGCGCCCGTTTTCGCTTTCGTTGTTGGTTTTGTTGCGAGCTGCCAGGGACCGCGGGTGACAATGGCGGCCCGCGTGATGGCTTGGTACGATTTTGCAGCGACTTGTCGTCGCTGGAACGCGTCTTGAGTCCGCGCAAAGCGCGACCAATAAGGCTTTCGGATGCGGCTGCTCTTGGTTTCGGAAGCCGTCACGCTGGCGCACAGCGCCCGAATGGCGACACTTGGCATCGGCTTGGCGCAGCGCGGGCATGAGGTCGTGATTGCAGGTGCCGACCGCATCGTTCGCGTCGAACAAGATGGCGTTCGTTGGGTTGAGCTCGGCTGCATTGGTTCGGCACGCTTCACGCACGCATTGGCCGTCGGCTCGTCGCCCTACAGCTACACGGACATTCGTGGCTATGTCGATGCGGACCTGAAGCTGCTTGGCGCGGTGCAACCTGCCCTTGTCATCGGTGACTTTCGCACCTCGCTCTCGATCAGCGCCCGGCAAAGCAAGCTGCCCTTCTGGACGCTGACCAACGCCTACTGGAGCCCTCGCATCGACGCAACGCTCCCGATGCCCGTACTGCCCATCAGCAAATTGTTGCCCTTGCCGCTCGCACGCGCGCTGTACGGCGCGGGTTTGCGGCCGGCGCTTGCGATGCAGTGCAGACCGTGGAACCGGGCACGACGTGCTCGAGGGCTGCCAAGTCTGGGCGCCAACCTCAAGCGCTTGTATACCGACGCCGATCGCGTGCTTTTCGCTGATGTGCCAGAGCTCTTCCCTGGCCAAGAGCTGCCGCCAGATCACCATTTTCTGGGTGCCATCGCCTGGTCGCCAAGAGTCGCGCTGCCGCCATGGTGGCGTGATGTGCCTGATGCACCGCCGCTGATCTACCTGACGCTTGGAAGTTCTGGAAGCGGCTCCGTGCTTAAAAAAATGGTGACGGCACTTCAGCGTGACGACATTTCCTTGATTGTGGCGACGGCTGGATCGGCGATGCGTCCGCCGAAGTCCGCAAACGTCTTCGGTGCGCCCTACCTTCCTGGTGCACTAGCGGCGGAGCGCGCCGCTGTCGTCGTATGCAATGGCGGCAGCATGGGCTGCCAGCAGGCGCTGATGGCCGGCAAACCCGTTCTGGGCATCGCCAGCAACATGGACCAGTTCCTCAACATGCAGGCGATCGAGTCGGCTGGCGCCGGCATCTGCATTCGTGCCGATCGCGTACACGCGGGCGCCGTGCGCACTGCCGCAAGTGAGCTCGTGTCTAACCCGGCCTATCGCCTTGCTGCGGCTCGACTGGGCGCGTCAATGCGCGCGATGGATCCCGTGGCCAAACTCGACGGATTGTTGAAGACCTTCGTCGGCGAAGTATGAGGTCTGCCACTACATCCACTTGCGCGCTGGATTTCCCCGCCACGTTTCCCCGGCCGGTACCGTCGTGCCCGGCATCAGGTACGAGCCACTCATCAGCGTCGCGCCGTCACCAATGTTTGCACCTGGCAGCACGACCGAGTTGGCGCCGATGACGACGCCGCTGCCAATATTCACCGGCGCGCATACCAGCTTGCCGCCTGAAAGGTAGTTCGCGGACACCAGCGACGCCGCGCCGAGCACAGTACGGCTACCAACGCTGACCATATAGGGGTCATCGATGGTGCCGCCGAACGCCACCTGGCTGCCTATGCGTGCGCCGAAGAGCGAGTCCAGCAGGGGCTTGAACATGATGGGCACGCACCAGGCAAGCGCACCTTGCCCCATCCTGTAAATCACCGTCAACAGCTTCCAATACACAAATGCCGGTGAATCCTGGCTGTGTTCGCCACTGGCAGCCGGTTTGATCGCCAGCAAAATACGCAGGGCAAGTGCAGACAGCAGTCCATAGGCGACCAGCACCATCGCCGCATCAAACAGCACGCGATACTCTCCGAGCACGGCCGCGCTCCAAGGTCGAAGTGCTGCCACGCAAGCCACGGCTGCCACCAGAATGAGCGAAATGAACGCCCCGGAAAGCACGAAGTCGCGCCAGTCGCTTTTCACAGTCGGATCGCTCCCGATGGCCGGCCCGCGGCCGCGTTGCATCGCCATGGCTCGCCATGTCGGCAAGGCACAGACATGATAGCCACAGCACCGCAGGTCGACTCCGTGCCGAACGACCTCACGCCTGTGGGCGAACTGGTCGGGCTGGTCAAGTCGTATCGGCTCGATGCGGTGGAAGTGCCGGTGATCCGCGGCGTCGATGTGCTGATTCGCCCGGGCCACTTCACGGTGCTGCTCGGGCCATCAGGCAGTGGCAAGACCACGCTGTTGAACATGCTGGGCTGCATCGACCGCCCCGACAAGGGTGTGGTGCGCGTGGCCGGGCGCAGCGTGAACGAGCTCTCGGACGACGATCTGGCCGATTTTCGCGCGCAGCACATTGGCTTCATCTTTCAGAATTTCAACCTCCTGCCGGTGCTGACGGCCTACGAAAACATCGAGTACCCGTTGCTGCTGGCCGGCGCCTCGGCCGCACGGCGTGGCGACCGTGTGCCCAAGCTGCTTGAAGCCGTAGGTCTTGCCGACAAGGCGCGCCACCTGCCTGGGCAGCTGTCGGGCGGTCAGCGCCAGCGTGTGGCCATCGCGCGCGCGCTGGCGACCAAACCGCGGCTGGTGATCGCCGACGAACCCACCGCCAACCTCGACAGCCAGACGGGCGCGGCCATCCTGGCGCTGATGCGCCACATGCAGCGGCGCTACAACATCTCGTTCCTGTTCTCTTCGCATGACCGTGCGGTCATCAAAGAGGCCGACGACGCCATTTTCATCAAGGATGGCTTGATTCAGGGCGTGCGCCGCTTGCGTGCCGCATCCGTTGCATGAAGGTGCTTTCGCTGGCAGTACGCAACCTGCTGCGCAACCGACGCCGCTCGCTGGCCACGGTGGCGGCGGTCGCGCTGGGCTCGGCCGCAATCCTGCTCTTCGGTGGCTACAGCGCCAACATCCGCTACAGCATGGAGACGGCGTACGCACGCACCGGCGGCCATTTGCAGATCCAGCATCGCGACTTTTTGCTCTATGGCAATGGCAACCCCACAGCCTATGGCATCAAGGACTCCGAGCGTCTGCTGGCGGCCATTCGCAACGACGAGGTGCTGCGCAACACGGTCGTGGTTGCCACGCCAACGCTGCAATTCGGCGGCATCGCAGGCAACTATGCGGCCAGCGTGTCGCGCACCGTCGTGGGCGTGGGCCTGGTGGCTGCGGACCACAGCCGCATGCGCGAGTGGAACCACTACGACATCCCGTTGGTCTCGCCGCCCTTCAAGCTGACGGGCTCCGCGCCTGAGTCCGCCATCATCGGGGTCGGCGTCGCGCGTGTGTTGCAGTTGTGCGCTGCGCTGAAGATCACTGAATGCCCGACGCCGGCGCAGGATCAGGCCGCATCGGGTGCAGCCATGCCCAGCGACCTGGCGCTGCTGACGGCGGCCGAGACGAAATACAGCGCCAAGGCCAAGGTGAGTACTGACACAGGCGCGGTGCCACGCATCGAACTGCTGGCGAGCACGGCGAGGGGCACGCCCAACGTTGCTTCCCTGGCTGTGATTGACGCCGAAGGGCAGGGCTTCAAGGAACTCGACGAGGTCTACATCGCCGTCCACTTGGCGCAGGCTCAGCGGCTGGTATACGGCGCCACGGCGCCGAAGATCACGGCCATCATGCTGCAGCTGAAGCGGCCCGACATGATGCGCGCGGCGCGCGAGCGCCTGTCGGACAAGCTGCCCGAATGGTCGGGCGCACAACCGCTCACGGTGTTGGACCTGGAGACGTTGAACCCGTTCTTCGTGCAGACGGTGCAGCTCTTCGCCACCATCTTCGGCTTCATCTTTCTGCTTATCGGTGGCATCGTGCTCTTCACCGTGAGCAACACCATGAACACCGCGGTGGTGGAGCGCACCGTCGAGATTGGCACGCTGCGTGCCATGGGGCTGCGCCAGGGCGGCATCCGCCACCTCTTTGTGGCTGAAGGGGTCGTGCTCGGACTTGTGGGCGCAGTGTCTGGTGCGCTGCTCGCCTTATTGATCGCCGCGCTCGTCAATCGGCTGGGTCTGGAGTGGATGCCGCCGGGCAGCGCCGAGCCGTTGCCGCTGGTGTTGCGCGTCTGGGGCGAGACCATGACGATCCTGGGTGTGACGCTCGGGCTGATCGCCGTGGCAACGGCCTCGGCTTGGTGGCCCGCGTATCGGGCGGCGCGCTTGAACGTGGTGGATGCACTGCGACATGTCTGACGCTTCGCGCGATTACTGCAAACCGATTGGATCAGCCATGAATGTGCGTCGATTGTTCCGCTGGACGATGCCAGCCTTCTTCTCGATGGCGATGGGTGTGTGCGTGGCAGCGCCCGATGCGCTGGAGTTGCTGGCCACTGCCGACGCCATCCGCAACCCTGGCCGGCCGTTTGCCGTGAAGGTGACGTTGACCGAGTTCGAAGCCGGCAAGCAGGTCGACACCAGTACGTTGATGAGCTATTCAAGGCCGGCCGAAACGGGTGGCCAGTTCATGACCTTGATCAGCTTCGTCGAACCCGTGCGCGACGCCGGCAAGTTGCTGCTGCGCGAGGGCAACGATCTATGGTTTTACGACCCGGGCACGAAGGCCAGCATACGCATCTCGCCACAGCAGCGGCTGATGGGGCAGGCCGCCAACGGCGACGTCGTGACCGTCAACCTGGCCAAGGACTACGACGCCTCACTCAAGGCTGAAGAAGAGGTGATGGACGGTGAGCGACGCACGCGTCGCTCCTTCAAGCTCGGCCTGACCGCGCGCTCGCCCGGTGCCACGTATGCGGCGGTGGAATTGTGGGTCGATGCCGAGAACAACCGGCCCTTGCGGGCGCGATTTTTCGCCGAATCCGGGCGCCTGTTGAAGACCGCGTTCTTCCGGCGTTATCAGTCGCAGCTGGGCCGCGAGCGGCCGACCGAGACCGTTATCATCGATGGGCTCAATCCGCAGTCCGTCACCCTGATGAAGTTCACGGAGTTCGCGACCCCCAACCTGCCCGCGAAGTGGTTCCAGCGGGACAACCTCTCGCGATTCCAACCGGAGTAGACGCTTGCGCCTCGTCCCTGCCGCGCTCCACTTGGCTTGCCTGTTGGCCCTGACGGGCGCGGCGCCGATGGCAAGGTCGGCCACGGATGAACTGGATGCGCTCAAGCTCGAAGCCGAGCCTGCGAAAGCCGACAAGGCGCCTGCGAGACCGCTGAGGATGTTCGTAGAGGCGGCAGCCGGAAGTGCAGACCAACGCTATGGCATGGGCACCCAGTCATTGCAGCGTATGTCACTTGACCTGCAGTACGGCGCGCGGCTTTCCGCTGACTGGCGCATCGTGTTCTCCGATCGGCTGGACATCGTTCACCCCAAGCCAGCCGATACCGACGCCACCGTCAACACGTTGCGCGAGGCTTACGTCGGTTGGCAAGATGAAGCTGGCCAACGGGCCGCAGAGTTCGGCCGTATCAGCCTGCGCAGTGGCCCCGGCTACGGCTACAACCCGACCGACTTCTTTCGCGCGGGCTCGCAGCGCGCGGTGACCACGGTCGACCCCATCGCGCTGCGCGACAACCGCATGGGCACGGTCGCGGCGCGCGTTCAGGGCACTTGGACAGGCGGCTCGCTGGTGCTGGCCTTGGCGCCCAAGCTCGCCTCCAAGCCCAGCAACGACGGCTTCAACCCCGACCTGGGCGCCACGAACGATCGCCATCGCGCGCAGCTGGTGTGGAGCCAGATGGTGAGCGTGGGCGTGTGTGGGCAGTTGCTGATGTTCAAGCAGGATGGGCAGGCGCTGGCAGCAGGCGCCAGCGCCACGGCCTTGTTGGGTGAGGCCCTGGTGGCCCACGCCGAGTGGTCGACCTCGCGTGAGCCGAGGCTCATCGACCGCGTCAACGGCAGTGCCACGGCGCCGACGATTCGGGCTGACCGTGCTGTCGTCGGCATGACGCTTTCGGCACCTGCGGCCACCACCATCACCGCCGAGTATCAGTACAGCGGCTTTGCGCTCAGTGGCCGCGAGTGGGCGGCGGTAGCGGCCGGCGGCGGTGTCCCGCAACTTGGCGCGTACCTGCTCAAAGCCGATGAGCGGCTTGACCTGGCCGCGCGCCGCGCCGTGCTGATTTACGCGACCAAGAAGAACCTGGGCCTGAGGAATCTGGACCTCACGGCACTTGTGCGGCTCAACGTCGACGACCACAGCCACCTCGCCTGGCTTGAGCTGCGCTACCAATGGGCGCAGGCCGAATTGGCGCTGCAGTGGCTGCAACTGCAGGGCAACCCCTTGACCGAATTCGGTACCGTGCCCACGCGGCGCAGCGTGCAGCTGGTGGGCACCTACAGGTTCTGATCGTCGCTGCCGCCGACCATCAGGTCTTGAATTGGCAGGCGCATCGAGCGCGCCGCAGGGGCGTTGCCGGCACCGATGCGTCCCATCCAGACCGCGCGTTCGCTGGCCGGGCCAAGCAGTGAACGCAAGCGTGATTCAAGACCGCCGGCGCGTTCCTGGATGGATGCGACGCGCGTGAAATTCACCCCGGTGCGGAAGTAGCGCGCAAAGATCAGCGGTGTCATCTCGGGCTGTTGCCACAGACCGAGCTGTGACGCTGTAAGCCACGCCCGCTGCACCGCGCGCCCGGCCGCCACGAAGTCGTCGACGCCTGAAGGCAAACGATGCGCGACGATCACGAAGTGCGCCGCGCAGGCCATCGCCGGAAGCAGATCCATCTGCAGGCGCGGTATCCAGGTGCCGGCCATAAAACGGTTGGCAAACTGCACGCGGCGCCAGCTCTGCATCGCCCAACGCATCAACACCAGGCTCAGGGCATCGGCGCCCAGCGCGCGATCAGGCACTCGGTCGACGCTGGTGCTGGCGTTCCATTCGATCACGGTACGGTGCACCTCGTAGGCCTCGGGCATCGTCAAGCGCAGGTGCGCGTTGCGAAACAGTAGCCGTGCCATCGCCCAGCGCTCGGCGACACCTTCGAACCACAGCACTTGGTGGCCTGGGCCAACGGCTTCTTCGACCACCTGTTTCTCGCTGGTCGCAATGCGTCTCGTGTGTAGCGCACGACGCTGCACACAGCGCAGCCGTATTTGCGCGGCCAATGGGTTGGCGGGCTCGTCACGGTCGCGGAAAGCCACATCAAACGTTGGCCGATCAGGCGAGGCATCGGCCCGTCGTGTCACTTGCGCCGACCAGCCGTGAGTGGAAGCGGCGATGTCCATCGTCTCAAGCAACGCTCCCAGTGACAGCTGACTGGCTTCGCCGCACAAGTCGTAGACGCAGTGGTTGCGCGTGTCATGCCCATGCACCACCAAGTGCCTGGGGCCTTGAAGTTCGAAGCGCCAGGGCTGGGTGTTGTCACCGCTCGGCGCCCAGCGTGCCTCGTCAAGAATCTGCACGATGACCGACGGCGCGGCGCTCATCGCGTAGCCGCCACCTTCATCGCCGCCAGCCGCCGCTTTGCGACGGCCATCACCAGTTGGGTCAAGGGGTTGCGGTGGCCGCCGGGCCGCCATGTCTTGACCAGCTTGTTGCGGTAGGCGTCGAACTGCATGCCACGTGGCGCCGCGCGCACCTCACCGCGGTGCAGCAGGATCTTCAGCACTTCGGTGGCGGCAACGCCGGCGCACAACATGCATGCCATCACCGTCGACGGCCCACTGCGGTTGGCGAGGTCGACGCGCGACGTGTCCACCAAGTAATCCTGCAACAAGCGCGGTGCCAGGCCGACCATGAAGCGCAGCGCGCGCTCGTCATCGGGCCGCGTGCCCCAGCCGAAGTAGTCTGCGAAACTCATGCCGCCCGGCATGAAGTTCAACACAGCCGTGCCCATACCGAGCGGTGCGGCGGTGACCGCGGGGATGCCCAGACGTCGACAAGCGGCAAACAAAACGGTGCGGGCGTTGAACGCAAAGAAGTCGAGGCCGTCGACATAGATGTCGACGCCGCCGAGGAAGCGTTCGATGTTGTCGGCGTCGACCGCGACATGCCAAGCATCAAGGTCCAGCTCAGGGTTGATCGCGCGTGCCAGGCCGGCCATCACGTCGGCTTTGGGCTGGCCGAGCGTGTGCACGGTGGCGCCGGCTTGCCGATTGAGGTTGGCTGTATCGAAGCGGTCGAAGTCGGCGATGCGAAACCGGCCTATGCCCAGGCGCGTGAGCGTGAGCAGATGTTCACCGCCAACGCCACCCATGCCGGCGATCGCAACGCGTTTGCCGCGAAGTAGTGACTGCTCAACAGAAGTCAGCCATCCCAGATTGCGCGCAAAGGCCTGTTCGTAATGAAAACCTGGTGTCATGGGGCGACGTGTACCGGCCTGGGACCGCATTCATCTGCAGCACGCGCCGGTGCTTGCAGATAAGCGCGCCATTGAGCGTGAATAAAGTTGGTTTGGCCTATGACAGCGGGCCTGCGCATCCCTAGCTTTCGACATCCGTATGCGATCATCTTGCCGTATTCTCGCTCGCAACTCGAGCCTCACGGCCCGGGGACCGGTGGTCGCGCGTGTGTCTCGGGTGTCGAGTCTGCCGTCGATCGGCTCAGGTGTACACCAGCTCAAGAGGGGTTCCAACGTGGTACGTTTCCTCGGTTCGTTCCGGCATTTGTCGTGGTTGGTTTGCGCGGCCTCGTTGATGGGCTGTGCCAGCACCAATGCGCCGCCGGCGCCGGAACTTGCGTCGGTGCAGGACTACACCTATGTCATCGGCCCAGGCGACAGTCTGAACATCGTGGTCTGGCGCAACCCGGAGTTGACGATGTCGGTGCCGGTGCGACCCGACGGCAAGATTGCCGCACCGCTGGTCGACGAACTGATGGCGCAAGGCAAGACGTCGATCGAGCTGGCGCGAGATGTCGAGAAGGTCTTGGGCAAATATGTGCGCGACCCCATCGTCACCGTGCTGGTGACCGGGTTCGTCGGCCCTTACAGCGAGCAGATCCGGGTCATGGGCGAAGCGGCGCGGCCACAGGCCCTGCCGTACAAGAACAAGATGACCTTGCTCGACGTCATGATTGCCGTGGGCGGCCTCACCGATTTCGCCTCGGGCAACAGCGCGACGATCCTGCGCAGCTCAGAGGGCAATAAGCAGTACTCGGTGCGCATCAAGGACCTGATCAAGCGCGGTGACATCAGCGCCAACGTCGAGATGAAGCCGGGTGACATCCTGATCATCCCGCAGAGTTTCTTCTGACCGATCTGGCCACGCGTTGACCGCCCGGTCCCCACATCCACTCTAGTCGCGGTGCCATGGAAGAAATCATTCGACAGCTCAAGACCTTTGCCCGCGGCATGTGGAAGTACCGCTGGCCTGGCGTGGCAGTGGCGTGGCTGGTGGCCATCATCGGCGTGGCCGTGGTCTACAAGATACCTGACCAGTTCGAGGCGTCGGCTCGCATCTACGTCGACACGCAGTCCATCCTGAAACCCTTGATGGCTGGCCTGACGGTGCAGCCCAATGTCGAACAGCAGATCGGCATGCTCAGCCGCACGCTCATCAGCCGGCCCAACCTCGAGAAGCTGATCCGCATGGCCGACGTCGACCTGAAGACCGACTCCAAGGTCGACCAGGAAGCGCTGATCGAGCGCCTGGGCAAAGACATCCAGATTCGCAATACCGGCCGCGACAACCTCTACTCGCTGGCCTTTCGCGATGCCGACCAGGACAAGGCCAAGCGCGTGATCCAGTCGCTGGTGTCGATCTTCGTCGAGTCGAGCCTAGGTGCCAGCCGCAAGGACTCGGACCAGGCCAAGACCTTCCTCAACGAGCAGATCAAGCAGTACGAAGCCAAGCTCGAAGAAGCCGAAGCACGGGTGAAGGAATTCCGCCTGCGCAATATCGACCTGCAGACAGCCGATGGCAAGGATTCAACCACCAAGCTGTCCGAGATCAACGGCCAGCTGCAACAGGCCAGTTTGCTGTTGCGCGAAGCCGAAAACGCCCGCGACGCGGCCAAGCAGCAGCTGGCGGCGGAACGTGGCACCGCCGGCCCTGGTGGCAGCGTCACACAAAGCCTGTTGCAGGAGTCGGCCGTCAGCGTGGCCACGCCCGAGATCGATTCGCGCATCGACGCGCAAAAGCGCGGGCTCGATGCGCTGCTGCAGCGCTACACCGACCAGCATCCCGACATCGTGGCCACGCGCCGCCTGATCAAGGAGCTGGAAGATCAGAAGAAGAAGGAAGTGGCCGAGTTGCGCAAGGCCGCGATGGCCGCGCCCGCCACGGGCGGCGGGGCGGCCAACAGCAGCATCGCTGCGCAGGAACTCGGCCGCATGCTGGCCGGCGCCGAGGTGCAGGTTGCAGCTTTGAAGGCGCGGGTCGCGGAATACACGAGCCGACTGGCCCAGGCGCGGGTGAACATGAAGACCGCACCGCAGATTGAAGCCGAGGCCTCGCAGCTCAACCGCGACTACGGCATCGTCAAGAAGAACTACGAAGACTTGGTTTCGCGGCGCCAGTCGGCGGTGATGTCGGGCGAGCTTGAAGTGGCGTCGGGCGTGGCCGACTTCCGCCTGATCGACCCGCCGCGCGTCACGCCCAAGCCGGTCGCACCGAACCGGCTGCTGTTGATGCCGCTGCCTTTGCTGGCCGGCCTGGCTGCCGGCCTGTTCCTGGCCTTCGTCGCGAGCCAGTTGCGCCCGGTCTACATGGATGCCAGCGACCTTCGCTCGAAGACCGGCTTGCCGGTGCTGGGTGTGGTGTCGGTGGTGCTGAATGACCTGGATCGTCACCGCGAGCGCATGAGTCTGTACCGCTTCGTCGGTGCATCGGGTGGTTTGATCGGCGTCTTCGCGATCGGGCTGGCTGCCATGATGATCATGGCGCGAACGGGTTGAATCACATGAGCAGTTTGATTGAACAGGCGGCGCAGCGTCTCGAGCAGCTTCGGCAAGCCGGCGTCGTGATTCCGGAGACGGCGGCCGACGCCATTGCCACCAGTGCAGCGAAGGCGCAGGCCACGGTGGCCGTACCGGCGGCCGTGAACGCAACGCCTGAGCCACAAGCCGACCCGACCTACTACTCGCGCAAGGTCGACCTCGACCTGGACGCCATCTCGGCCGCTGGCGTGGTGGTGCCCACGGCGCCGCGTTCGCGCGTGGCCGACCAGTTCCGCGTCATCAAGCGCCCGCTTATCAGCAACGCCATCGGCAAGGGTGCCGCGCCGGTGCGCAACGGCAACCTGATCATGGTGACCAGCGCCATGGCGGGCGAAGGCAAGAGCTTTACCTCGATCAACCTGGCGATGAGCATCGCCTCGGAACTCGATCACACCGTGATGCTGGTCGACGCCGACGTGGCGCGGCCCTCGGTGCTGCGTGTGCTCGGGCTGCCGCCCGGCCCGGGCTTGCTCGACGTGCTGGAAAACAAGGCCGAGATGGCCGACGTGTTGATGCGCACCAACATCGACAAGCTCACCATCCTGCCCAGCGGCACGCCGCACCTCAAGGCCACCGAACTGCTGGCCAGCGATGCGATGAACCGCCTGCTCGAAGACATGGCCACGCGCTATGCCGACCGCATCATCATCTTCGATTCGCCGCCACTGCTGCTGACGACTGAAAGCCGCGTACTCGCGACGCACATGGGGCAGATCGTGGTGGTGGTGCATGCCGGCCGCACTTTGCAGGCCGAAGTGCAGCAGGCGCTGGCGACGATCGAGACCTGTCCGGTGAAGATGCTGGTGATGAACAAGGCGCGCACCGACAACGCCGGCTACGGCTATGGCTACGGGTATGGCTACGGGTATGGCTATGGCTACGGTTATGGCTACGGTTACGGCGCAGGTAGCGAGCAGGGTGGCCGCCCCGAGGTTCCGGCCAGCGACTCGCGCCTGAGTTGAGATCGACGCGCCGGCGCCGTCCCAACCCATGACCTGCATCCGCGAACGTCGAGGTCGTCGAGCCCGCATCGCCAGCGTTCCCACGGTTTCAGCCCTGGGCTTGGCGCTGGGCCTGGCTTTTGCCGTGCGCACGGCATCGGCGCAGGAGAGTGGCGCATTCACGGTGACGCCGACGTTTTCAATCTCCGAGGCCCTCACGGACAACCGCAACCTGAGCGCGACCAACAAGCAGGCTGAAGCGACAACCACCATCAGCCCTGGCGTGCGCATCAGCAGACGCTCTGCGCGCGTGCAGGGCAGTCTCGACTACTCGCTCAATGCCATCGTGCATGCGCGTGACTCGTCGCGCAACAACGTGCAGAACGCGTTGTCGGCCGCGTTCAATGCCGAGGTGGTCGAGCAGCACGCATTCGTCAGCGCCGGCGCGTCAATTTCGCAGCAGAGCATCTCGGCCTTTGGCGTACAGACGCCGGGCAACGCCTTCAGCGATGCCAACCGCACGGAAGTGCGCACGCTGTCGGTGTCGCCCTCCCTGCGTGGCCGGCTGGGCGAGTTCGCCGACCTGGAAGCGCGTACCACGTGGAGCACCACCAGCAATGGCTCGTCGCAGGTGGCTTCGAGTACCAACATCGCGTCGTCGTTGCGTGCCTCCGGCAACCGTGGGCCGCTTGGGTGGTCGGCTGATGCATCGGAATCGAGCGCCGACTTCGACCGCGGCCGCAAGACCAAACAAGGCCAGTCGAGCCTCAATTTGAACTACCGATTGGACGTGTCGTGGCGCGCCGACTTTCGCGCCACGCGTGAAACCAACGACGTGATCACGTCGCAAACGCAAACCAGGACTTCCCTGGGTGCGGGCTTCACCTGGACGCCGAACCCGGACCTGAGCGCCAGTCTGCGCGCGACGCGTGAGTCGAACGACGCCAGCCCCAGCGGGACGGGCGATCGCAGCTCATGGGAGGGCGGTCTGGACTGGGCACCGCTCGAGCGCACCCGGATTTCCTTCAACCGCGAACAGCGCTTCTTCGGCACCAGCCAGAGGTTCTCGTTCCAGCATCGCATGGCGCGTTCGGTCTGGAGCTATTCCGACACGCGCGACATCAGCACCAACACCACGGGCAACCCGGGCAGCGGTGTGCTCAACGGCTACGATCAGCTGTTCGCGCAATTCGCCATCACCATTCCTGACCCGGTCCAGCGCGACCTGTTTGTTCGTGCCTTGCTCGGCATCCCCCAAGGCTTCCTGACCAATGCCGTCACCCTGCGCCACAGCCAGAACGCTACGGTGTTGCTGCAGGGCGTGCGTACCAACATCAGCCTGAGCGCCTTCGCGACAGATAGCCGCAGGCTCGACAGCGTCAGTACCGCTGAGGACGACTTGTCCCGCTTCGGCAACGTGCGCCAGCATGGGCACAGCATCACGGTCAGCTACCAGTTGGCGCCGAACACCAGCGCCAATTTCGGCTACAACCAAACGGCGACGGCGGGTAGCGGCACGCAGCCTGGCAACAGTCAACGCAGCTACACACTGTCGGCATCCACCCTGCTTGCCCAACGTGCCTCGCTGAGCCTGAGCCTGCGCCATGTCGTCTTCGACAGCGCCGTCCAGCCCTACACCGAAAACGGCGCCACCGCCGCCTTGAGCATCCGGTTCTGAACATGTACGAAGCCTTCTACGGGTTGAGCAGCAAGCCCTTCCAGCTCAACCCCGACCCCAACTTCTTCTTCGGCAGCAAGCAGCACCGCCGTGCCAAGGCCTACCTGGAGTACGGCGTTTCGCGCAACGAAGGCTTCATCGTCATCACCGGCGAGATCGGTGCCGGCAAGACGACGGTGCTGCGCTCGCTGATCGAGGGCCTGAACGGCAGCAACGTCGTCACCGGGCATCTGGTGACGACGCAGCTCGGCGCTGAAGACACGCTGCGCATGGTCGGCGCGGCCTTCGGCTTCCGCGTCAAGGACGTGCCCAAGTCCGAGTTGCTGATCACGCTCGAAGCTTTTCTCATCAGCCAGACGAGCAAGGGCAAGCGTTGCCTGCTGGTCGTGGACGAGGCGCAGAACCTCGCGCCCAAGGCAGTGGAAGAACTGCGCATGTTGTCCAACTTCCAGTTCGGCAACCAGGCCTTGCTGCAGAGCTTCCTCATCGGCCAGCCCGAGTTCCGCGAAATCCTGCAGCGGCCGGAGATGGAGCAGTTTCGCCAGCGCGTGGCGGCCACCTGTCACATCGGGCCGCTCGACCGCGAAGAGACCGAGCAGTACATGCTGCATCGCCTGAAGTGCTCAGGTTCCACCGGCAAGCCGACCTTCGGCGCGGGTGCTTTCGACACGGTGTACCGCGCCAGCGGCGGCATTCCGCGGCGCGTCAATTCGGTGTGTGACCGCCTGTTGTTGCTAGGTTTCCTGGCCAACAAGACGGAGCTCAGCGCCGACGACGTGAATGAAGTCGTCAAGGAAATGGCGCAGGAAAACGAAGTGCCGCAGCGCGTGGCCACGGTGGCGATGAACGGTGGCGACACGGTGGCCGCAGCCACGGCCGTGGCGATGGACGTCGACCTGAGCCGCATCAAGCTCGACCCTGCTGATGCCGAGGCTGCCTCCAAGCAGATCGCGGCCCTGACCGCCGACCAGCGCGGCGACCAGTTGCAGCGCCTGGAGCGCAGCATGTTGCGCCTGGAGCGCATCAACCTGCAGACCCTGGCGGTCCTGCAAAAGCTCGTCAACTCCATTTCGCGCCCCTCCGACGAGAGCGGGAAATGAACGTCAGCGCGACACAGACACTGGCCGGGCCGGTGATGTGCGTCGTCGGCGCACGGCCGAACTTCATGAAGATGGCACCGATCCTGCGCGCACTGGCCGCGCACCAGCCGCCCATGCCGGCGCTCTTGGTACACACCGGCCAGCACTACGACAAGGACATGAGCGACCGCCTCTTCACCGACCTGCGCCTGCCGCGCCCCGACATCAATCTCGAGGTCGGCTCGGGCTCGCATGCGGTGCAGACGGCCGAGGTGATGAAACGCTTCGAGCCGGCGCTGGACCAGCATCGGCCGTCCTGTGTCGTCGTCGTGGGCGATGTCAATTCGACCCTGGCCTGCACGCTCGTGGCGGTGAAGAAGGGCGTGCCCGTCGTGCACGTCGAAGCCGGCCTGCGCAGCTGGGATCGCAAGATGCCCGAAGAGATCAACCGCGTGTTGACCGACCAGGTGGCCGACCGCCTCTACACCACCGAGCGCAGTGCCGAGACCAACCTGTTGCGCGAAGGTGTGGCGGCAGAGCGTGTATGTTTCACCGGCAACGTGATGATCGATTCGCTGCTGGCCAGCCGCGAAGTTGCGCGATCCGCCGCCAGCACGCTGGCCGCGTTTGCGCAAGACCAGTCGCTGCTGACCCAGCCCCAAGGCTACGGCGTGGTCACGCTGCACCGGCCGTCTAACGTCGATACGGTGGAGACATTGAAGCCGCTGCTGGAAGTGCTGGGTGAGGTATCGACGCGGCTGCCGTTGATCTTCGCGCTGCATCCGCGCACGCGCGCCAACATCGACCGCTTCGGCCTGGCCGGCCTGCTGCGGCCCGAGCGCATGGCCATCCTGCCGCCCCAGGGCTATCTCGAGATGGTGGGCCTGATGGGTGGCGCACGCCTGGTGCTCACCGACTCCGGTGGCCTGCAGGAAGAGACCACCGCACTGGGCGTGCCGTGCCTGACGATGCGCGAAAACACCGAGCGGCCGATCACCGTCGAACAAGGCACCAACACCATGGTCGGGCGCGACCGCGCGGCCATACTCAGAGGTGTTGACGACATCCTCGCCGGCCGCGGCAAACGGGGCCGCGTGCCCGAGTTCTGGGACGGCCATGCCGCCGAACGCATCGCGGCCGACCTGTGGCAGTGGCTGCGTGCTTCGGCCCCGGCGGCTGCCGCTGCCGTGGCGGCTTGAAGGGTGCGCAGACCATGTTCGCCCAGGCCATCACCAATGCATTGACGATCGACGTCGAAGACTATTTCCAGGTCTCGGCGTTCGCGCCCTATATCAAGCGCAGCGAGTGGGACCAGTGCGAATGCCGTGTCGAGCGCAACATCGCTCGCATCCTTGTGCTGCTGGCCGAGCGCGACATCAAGGCCACCTTCTTCACACTGGGCTGGATCGCCGAGCGCTACCCGCAGATGGTGCGCGACATCGTGGCGCACGGCCACGAGCTGGCCAGCCACGGCTACGGCCACGAGCGCGCCAGCGACCTCAGCGCCGAGGCCTTCCGCACCGACATCGACCACGCCAAGAAGCTGCTCGAAGACATCGGCGGCAAGCGTGTTCGCGGCTACCGCGCGCCGAGTTTTTCCATCGGCAGCCGCAACCTCTGGGCCTTCGAAGCGCTGGAGCGTGCCGGCTACCACTACAGCTCCAGCATCTACCCGATCCGCCACGATCACTACGGCATGCCCGACTCGCCGCGCTTCGCCTACCGCGTGGGCGGTGGCCTGCTCGAGATACCCGTCACCACCTTGCGCGTGATGAACCGCAACATGCCTTCCAGCGGTGGCGGTTTCTTTCGGCTGCTGCCGTATGCGCTGTCGCGCTGGATGTTGCGTCGCGTGAACCAGCACGACGGCGAACCGGCGATCTTCTACTTCCACCCGTGGGAACTCGACGCCGAGCAGCCGCGCATCCCCGGCATCGATCTGCGCACACGCTTTCGTCACTACGTCAACATCGGCCGCATGGACCAGCGGCTGCAGGCGCTGCTGGGTGACTTCCGTTGGGGCCGAATGGACGACATCTTTCTCGGCGAGCGCGCCGCTGTGTCCGCCGTGCCCGCCGACCTGGTGCTGCGCGCGAGCTGATGGCGGCCGTGCACCAGATCAAGCGGCTTGTCCTGGACGACGCCCATGCGCAGATGCGGTGGGATGCGTTTGTCATGGCCTGCCCGCAGGCCACGTTCTTCCACCGCGCTGGCTGGCAGCGCGTGTTGCACCAGGTCTTTCGCCACGCGACCTACTTTCTCTACGCCGAAATCGACGGCCGCATCGAAGGCGTGCTGCCGCTGGCGCAAGTCAAGAGCCTGCTCTTCGGCCACTCGCTGGCGAGTCTGCCGTTCGCGGTGTACGGCGGTGTCGCCGCACTCAACGAAGAAGCGGCCGCGGCGCTGGAGCGCGAGGCCAAACAAATCGCGCAGCAGCTCGGCGCGCAACACCTGGAGCTGCGCCACGTCACGCAGCGCCATGCCGACTGGCCGACGCAAGACCTCTACGTCACCTTCCGCAAGGAGATACTGGCCGACGACGAAGCCAACATGCTGGCCATTCCGCGCAAGCAGCGCGCGATGGTGCGCAAGGGCATCAAGCACGGCCTGATGGGTACGCTGGACGAAGGGGTCGACCGTTTCTTCGCGCTCTACGCCAATAACGTTCATCGGCATGGCACACCGGCCCTGCCCAAGCGCTATTTCGAAGCCTTGCGGCGCGAGTTCGGCAGCAACTGTGACGTGCTCACGGTCACCGCGCCCGACGGCCGTGTGCTGTCCAGCGTGATGAGCTTTTATTTCCGCGATGAAGTGCTGCCGTATTACGCCGGCGACGACGAAGCCGCGCGCGAATTCGCCGCCAACGACTTCAAGTACTGGGAACTGATGCGCCGCGCTTGCGCGCGTGGCCTGAAGCTCTTCGACTACGGCCGCAGCAAGCAGGGCACGGGCTCCTATGCCTTCAAGAAAAACTGGGGCTTCGAGCCGACGCCGCTGCACTACGAGTACGTGCTCTTCAAGCGCGACGCGGTGCCGCAGAACAACCCGGCCAACGCCAAGTACCGGCTGCTGATCGAAACCTGGCGCCGCCTGCCTATCGGCCTGGCCAATTGGCTCGGCCCCATGGTCGTGCGCAACCTCGGCTAAAGCACGTGGCCAACCTGCTCTATCTCGTGCACCGCCTGCCCTACCCGCCCAACAAGGGCGACAAGGTGCGCTCGTTCCACTTGCTCAAACACCTGGTGGCGCGGCACCGCGTCTTCCTCGGCACTTTTGTCGACGACGCCGAAGACGAGCCGCATGTCGACACGCTGCGCGCCTTGTGCGCCGGTATGCATGCGGTGCGCTTGAACCCCGGCCTGGCGCGCGTCGCCAGCCTGTCGGGCCTGGTCGACGGCTCGGCGCTGACGCTGCGTTATTACCGCGACGCCGGCCTGCGCCGCTGGGTCGAAGAGACGGTGCGGCGCGAATCCATCGACGCGGTGATCGTCTTCTCGTCGTCGATGGCGCAGTACGCCGATGGCCTGCCTTCGCCGACACCGCTGCCGATGCTGGTCGACTTCGTCGATGTCGATTCGGCCAAGTGGACCGAATACGCCGGCCACCACCGCTGGCCGATGTCATGGTTGTACCGGCGCGAAGGCGAGCAGCTGCTGGCCTACGAGCGCGAGGTCGCGGCGCGTTCGGCACGATCGTTTTTCGTCACGGCCAAGGAAGCTGAACTCTTCCG
>JANLYV010000324.1:0-3710 GCA_031365825.1 Rubrivivax sp.
CTACGCCATCAGCTTCCTCGTCGTCATGCTGATGCACTGGACGGTGGCGACCAAGCAGCCGGCGATGACGGCCGCCGCCCTGGCCGCCAGCCTGCCCGCGGTGATGGACCCGCGCCAGGCACCGGTGGCGGCCGACGCACAAGTCGACAACGCTGAAGCCATCGAAGGCTTCGTCGACCGGGTGACACAGCTCATCCGATCACAAGTGGCCGGCATCCTGGGCAACCTGGCGCTGTGCGGCCCGCTGGTGCTAACGCTGCAGCTACTGGCCACGTGGCTGCTGGGCAGGCCGCTGGTGGGCGCACGGGAAGCCGAGCATGTGCTGGAAGCGCTCACGCTGCTCGGGCCGACGGCGCTCTTTGCCGCCTTCACCGGCGTGCTGCTCTTCGCCAGCTCGCTCGTCGCCGGCTGGGCCGAGAACTGGTTCGTCTACCAGCGGCTGGACAGCGCCATCGCCTGGAACCCGCGCATCGTCTCCGCCCTCGGCGCGGCACGTGCGGCGCTCTGGTCCGCCTGGTGGCGCGCCAACATCTCGGGCGTGGCCGCCAACGTCTCTCTCGGTTTGATGCTGGGCCTGGTGCCGGCGCTGCTGGGCTTCCTCGGCCTGCCGCTGGAAGCCAGGCACGTCACGCTTTCCACCGGGCAGCTGAGCGCGGCGGTGGGCGCCATGGGCTGGCCCATCCTCGCCCTGCCCGCCTTCTGGTGGTGCGTGGCCGGCATCGCCGTCATTGGTGTGCTCAACCTGAGCGTTAGCTTCTGGCTCGCCTTCAACGTCGCGCTGCGTTCGCGCGGTGTGCAGCTGAAGCAGCGCGACCGCATCTACGTCGCCATCCGCCAGCGGCTGCGGCGTGCGCCGCTGTCGTTCCTGCTGCCGCCGCGGTCTCCCTAGAACCACTGGCCACCAAGCATTGCGTGTGCAGACGCGAGCGCCGATGATGCGCCGCGGAGGGAACACGCCATGGCCACCGATTCAAAACTGCGCTGGGAGTTGGCAAATCCTTTCGGCATCGCCATCGACGAGGCCACCGACCGCTGGTGGTCGGGCCGCGTCTTCGACGTACTCGAACTCGATGGCGGTGACGCCGGCGTGCTGGTCGCCACCGAGACCGGCGGCGCCTGGCTGGTCGACGCCAGCGGCGATGCGTTTGCGCTGAGCAACGAGTGGAGCAACCCCGACCTGTTCTGCCTTGCGGCCGGCCCCGACGGGCCGCGCCACTTCTTCGCCGCCGGCGCGGGCGGCATCATCTACGAGACCGACGCCTCGCACAGCGCGCCGCTGCTGAACTGGTCGCCCATCAACGCGCCCCTGCCCGGCGCCACGGCGGCCACGGCGGCGACGCCGGTGCCGCCCTTCACGGTCTACGACCTGGCCGTGCTGGCGGGGGCCAGATTGCTGTTTGCCGCCACGTCCACGGGCCTGTACTGGTCGAAGATTCCGCAGACGCCGCCGTGGTGGTGCGTGCTCTCGCAGCTCGGCCCCAACAAGGGCGCACGCCCACCCTACCAGTGGACCCGCGCCGACGAAGAAAACGTCGGGCAGGGTGGCTACTTCAGCCTTGCACTGAGCTCGCTGGTGCCCCCCGGCAAGCGCGGCGCCGAGCGCACGCTGGACAGCATCGGCGTGGTCGCCGGAGGGCTGAGCAAGGGCGTGTTCCTCGGGCGCTGGGCCGCGGGCAAGCTCACGCTGAAGCGGCCCGTGGTCAACTGGCCCGGCGTCGGTGACATCACCGACGTGGAGAGCCAGCTCACCGGCGGCCCGACCTCGGTGGCCGCATGCCAAACCCATGCCGGCAACGTCTACGCGGCTTCGTCGCAAGGCGACGGGCGCATGCAGGCCTTCCTGCGTTCGACCGATGGCGGCCAGGGCTGGGACCTCACCCTGGGTGAGCTCAAGCAGGCCACGGGCAATGTCGACGTTCGTGTCGTTGCCGGCATCCAGGGCACGTCCAACAACTGCATCGCCGTCGACCCCGCGGTGGCCAGCGTGGTGGCCTTCGGCTGGCAGGCCGGCACCTTCATCTCGGCCGATGCCGGCAAGACCTGGATGCTGGCGGACGGCGGCGTGCACCATTCGGACATCCACGCGCTGCTCTTCAAGCCGACCACCCCCGACGACTTGCACCTGCTCTACATCGGCAGCGATGGCGGGCTGGCGCAGGTCAACGTCAACGACGCCATCAGCGGCGCAGCCGTGGTCGCACGCAGCGACTACAACCGCCGCCTGGCGACGATGCAGTTCTATTCGACCTGGGTCACGCGCCAGTTCTACGGCACCACCAGCGTCTCGCCCACCGGCCGCGGCCACGTCAGCGCCGGCGTGCACGACAACGGCAATCTCACATGCATTTTGGGCGTTAGCCCCACGCCGTGGAGCCGGCTCGACGGTGGCGATGGCGGCTACACCGGCATCTGTGCCGACGGTGGCCTGGTGCGCAACCTGCTCGACACCGTCAACCCGCCGAACAGCGCCGTGCGGCAGGCGTCGGCCACGTCCACCGGCTTCGTCGGCTCGGACATCGTGCCCGTCGTCGTGCCGGCACCCGGTGACCCTGGCGGCCTGGTGTCGCCGGTGGCCGACGTCGTTCGCCACCCGAGCTATCGCAACGCCTTCGGGCAACGCCTGTTCGCGGTGGGCGCGCGCCCGAGCGAAGTGCATGGCTTGTTCCAGAGCGGCCCGGAGCAGACCTACCACTGGGAGCGCCTGGGCCTGGCGCAAGACGGGCTGACCATCAGCGCCGTCGCATCCTTCAGCGGCGGCACGGTGATGGTGGCCGAAGGCGCGGGCCGCATCTTTGCCATGGACAGCAAGACCGGCAGCGCGCTCGAGCTGCCCGTGGTGCTGCCCAAGCCGGCCTCGGGCGCGAAGCACGATGGCGGTGGCATCGTGCGCATCGCGATGCTGCGCGAGCACATCGGCTTCGCCATCCTCAACAGCACCAGCCTCAAGTTCAACTACGTGCTGCGGCTCGACGGCTTGCGCTGGGTCGTGCCACTTTCGGCCGGCCTGCCGATCAACGCGGCGTTCTACGGCCTGGACGGCTTCCTGCGCAGCGATGGTCGCCCGGTGATCTTCGTCGCCACCGACGACAGCGTCTACTTGAGTGAAGACGCCGGCGAACATTGGGAAGACGCCTCCGCCGGGTTGCCCAGGCGGGCGCACTGTGCGGACATGCGCGCGGGCGTCATCGACAACGTGCCCTGGCTCTTCCTGGGCAGTTTCGGCCGCTCGTTGTGGCGTGCCAGCCTGCGGCGCCTCAACGAAGGCTGACCGCAGGAGCGGCGCCCTGCCCGCCGCTACGCGTCCTTGTCACGCGGCTCTTCGGCCGCGACCTCACCCTTGTCGCGCCCGCTGAACATCGTCCACCAGACGATGAAGACAAAGAGTGCGAGCGCCAGAAAGGCTTCGAGGATGAGCAGCCACATGGTGCGCGGACGATAGCCCCTCCTCCTGGCGGGAGGAGGGGCACTGCGCTCAACACGCCTGCTTGCGCCGGCCCGCCGACCTCAATCGGCCTGCTTTCTGAGGAACGCCGGGATCTCGATCTCGTCCATGCCGTGGCTGGCCAGCGCATCCACGCGCGCCGCGGCCGACTGCGAGCGCCCGGTGCGCCACACGCTGGGGATCAGCGTCGAGTCGATGGTGTTGTGCTGCGCGTGTCCGTTGCCGTTGCCGGGCACGCCAACACCGTGCTGCAGCACCTGGTTGACCA
>JANLYV010000345.1:0-6301 GCA_031365825.1 Rubrivivax sp.
TCGCGATCCCGGCCGAGCCGCTGCCCGACGCCGACGAGCGCGCCGCCCACGGCATGGCCACTGGCCGCGTCCTGGTCGTCGACGATCGCGAGGACGTGCTCGATGCGCTGGCGAGCGTCGTCGACGAGCTCGGCTTCGAATGCGATCGCGCCACCTCGGCCGCGGTCGCCGCCAACCTGCTCGCCTCCCGGCCTTACGACGCCGCCCTGCTCGACATCGAGATGCCGATCAAGGGCGGCGCCGAGCTCGCCGACGAGACGCGCCGCGGCAAGGGGCCCAACGCCGGCACGCGCTTCATCGGCATGAGCGCGGGCGAGGTCGGCGACGACGTCAAGCTGCGCTTCGATGCCTGCCTGGCCAAGCCGATCGACCACGGCGCGCTGCGCCACGCCGTGCTCGGCCCCGGCCACGGCGTCCGGCCGAGCCAGCCCGGGCTGTGGTCGGAAGCGGGCTGACCCGGCGCTCGCGGCGGCCGGCCGGGGGCCCGGCCGGGCCGGAGACAATCGGGCCATCGCTCCAGGAGACGCCGTGCCCACCAGCCGCATTGCCGTGAACCGACTCGCCGCCGAGATCGACGCTGCCGTCGCCGCCGTCGAGCCGCAGCTGTTCGCCTGGCGGCGCGACCTGCACGCCCATCCCGAGCTCGGCAACCGCGAGTTCCGCACGGCCAAGCTGGTGGCCGCGCATCTGCGTCACCTCGAACTCGACGAGGTGCGCGAAGGTGTGGCGCACACCGGCGTCGTCGGCTTGCTGGTCGGCGCCTTGCCCGGCCCGGTGGTGGCGCTACGCGCCGACATGGACGGCTTGCCGGTGTCCGAAGAAGTCGACCTGCCGTTTGCATCGAAGGCGCGCGCCGAGTGGAACGGCGAGATGGTGGGCGTGATGCACGCCTGCGGCCACGACGCCCACGTCGCCATCCTGATGGGCGTGGCCGAGGTGCTGGCCAGTCTGCGCGCCACGCTGCGCGGCACGGTGAAGTTCATCTTCCAGCCGGCCGAAGAGATGCCGCCTGAAGGCGAAGACGGCGGCGCCGAGATGATGATCAAGGAAGGCGTGATGGACTCGCCGCGGCCGGCGGCGATCTTCGGTCTGCACGTGACCTCAAGGCTGCCGGTGGGCGTGATCGGCTACCGGCCCGGCCCGGCGCTGGCCAGCTCCGACACGCTGAAGATCACCGTCACCGGCAGCCAGACCCACGGTGCGATGCCCTGGTTCGGTGTCGACCCGATCGTGACCTCGGCGCAGGTCGTGCTTGGTTTGCAAACGGTGGTCAGCCGCCAGGTCGACCTGACACAGGAACCCGCGGTGGTGACCATCGGCAGCATCCACGGCGGCGTGCGCGGCAACATCATCCCCGACACGGTGACGATGGACGGCACCATCCGCGCCTTCGACGAAGGCATGCGCGATGACATCCACGAGCGCGTGAGCTACCTCGCCGAGCACATCGCCCGCGGCTCGCGCGCCACGTGCAAGGTGTGCATCACGAAGAAGTACCCGGTGACCGTGAACCACCCGGAGCTGACTGCCGCGATGCTGCCGACACTGCAACGCACGGCGGGTGCGGCGATGGTGCACCTGGTGCCCAAAGTCATGGGCTCGGAAGACTTTTCCTTCTTCCAGCATGTCGTGCCCGGGCTCTTCATCTTCCTCGGCTGTGCCAACGCCAGGGAGGGTGCGGCCAAGGCTGCGCCGAATCATTCCCCTCGCTTCGAGGTCAACGAAGACTGCCTGGTGCTGGGCGTGCGCGCGCTGGCGCAGCTCACCTGCGACTTTCTGGAGTCGCCGACGAGCCAGCGAAAATGATCCGTTCGGGCCGAGCCTGTCGAAGCCTTTCGTGCCAGGGCTTCGACAGGCTCAGCCCGAACGGAAATACAGGCTCAGCCCGACCGGTTTTCGTGCCGGCCGGTCGCCGAACGAAGGCGTTGCCGCGCTACTTGACCGACGTGAAGCGTGCCTCGGGACGGTCGTCCGATCGGTGCACCGTCGTCACGTTGGCCTTCATCACCCAAGGGCGGATCTGGTGGTGCAGCGGGATCAGCAGCGTCTCGTCCTTGATGCGCACCAGTGCGTCGCGGATCATGCCGTTGCGCTTGGCGACGTCGGTCTCGGTCTTCATCGCGTCGGTGAGCTTGTCGACGGTGGCGTCACTCACGCGCGAGAAGTTGAAGTTGCCGTCGGCGCCGCTGGTGCGCGTGCGTGCCAGCGACTGCACCGCGTACTGGCCGTCGTAGGTGGCCACGCCCCAGCCCAGCAGGTACATCGAGCTGTCGAAGTTCTGCACCTTCTGGATGAAGGTGGCCATGTTCTCCGAAGCCAGATTGGCCTTGACGCCTATGCGTGCCCACATCGCAATCACCGCCTGGCAGATCTTCTCGTCGTTGACGTAACGGTTGTTCGGGCAGTTCAACTGGAACTCGAAGCCGTTGGGGTAACCGGCGTCGACGAGCAGTTGCTTGGCTTTGGCGGTGTCGGCCTTCAGCGGCGTGTCCAGCACCTTGTCGTAGCCGTTGACGCCGGGCGCGACCATCAGATTGGCGGGCACCGACATGCCGCGCATGATGCTTTTCTTGATGGCCTCGCGGTCGATGGCCACGCTCAAAGCCTCGCGCACGCGCTTGTCCTTGAACGGGTTCTTGCCCTTGACGTTGCTGTACTTCAGCTCGTTGCTGCCGATGTCGGGCGCGAGGAAGATGGTGCGTACTTCGGGGCCGTCGACGACCTTGAGTTTCTTGTCGGCGCGAAGCCGGTCGACGTCTTGTGTCGGCACGTCGGTGAGCATGTCGACATCACCCGACAGCAGCGCCGCCACGCGCGTGGCCTCGGCCTTGATCGGCGTGTAGACGACTTGCGTGACGTTGCCCGTGGGCTTGCCCCACCAGGCCTCGTTGCGCGCCATCATGATGCGCTGCTCGGGCTGCCAGCTCAGGATGCGGTAGCCGCCGGTGCCCATCACATTGCGCGAGGCGAAGTTCTCTTCCTTGGCCTTGTAGTCCTGCACGTTGGTGGTGCGGTTCTTCTCGGCCCAAGCCTTGCTCATGATGCGGAAATCGATGATGTTGCGCAGCAGGATCGGGTTGGGCGCTGACAGCATGATGTCGATCGTCGTGTCGTCGACCTTCTTGATGTCGGCAATGCCGGTGACGTAGATCTGCATCGTGCCCTGCGGCTGCTTGATGCGGCCGAAAGAGAAGATCACGTCGTCGGCGGTGAAGGGCGTGCCGTCCTGCCACTTCACGCCTTTGCGCAAATCAAACCGCACCTGCGTCGGGCTGATGTACGTCCACTTCGTGGCCAGCGCCGGCTCGACGTCGTACTTCTCGTTGTAACGCGTCAGGCCTTCGTAGGCGTGCATCAGGATGGCGTTGGTGGTGGCGTGGTTCTGCGAGTGCGGGTCCAGCGTCAGGATGTCGTTCTGCGCCGCCCAGCGCAGCGTCTGGGCTTGTGTGCCCGTGGCCATCGCCAGCGCGGCAGCGGCGGCGACGATCAATGCTTTGAGTCTCATGCGGGTGTCCTTGCGGAAAAAACGGAAAGGCGAATGCTAGGCCCCCTGGCCACACTTCATAGCGGGGAAAGTCCGAAGCAGGGCGCCTAAAGCCGGCCAGTTGCCCGGCATGGTGGCGCAAGGGCGGTGATAAAGTCGCCGCCGTTGTGAATGTTTGATGGCCCTTCCGTCCCAAGGGCGAGTCGCTCGATGCCGAGGCATCGGGTCGATTCGCCAGGCGGGTCGCTAGTCCGCTCGCCCGGTGAAGCCGGGGACGCGGAAGGTTTTTGAACCCATCGTGAGCCCTGGAAACCGGGGCCAAAGGTGAGCGAAGATGATGCAGCAATACAGGTCCAACTCGTACCTGTTCGGGGGCAATGCCCCCTACGTCGAAGAGTTGTACGAGGCCTACCTCGACAACCCGGCCAGCGTGCCAGAAACATGGCGTGCGTACTTCGACCGGCTTCAGCACGTGCCTGCGCTTGACGGCTCTGACAGCCGCGACGTCGCCCATGCGCCCGTGGTCGAGTCCTTCGCACAGCGCGCCAAGGCCAATGCCTTTGCGCTCAAGGCGAGCGAAGCCGACCTCGCCGTGGCGCGCAAGCAGGTGCACGTGCAGTCGCTGATCGCGGCCTACCGCTTCCTCGGTTCGCGCTGGGCGGATCTCGACCCGCTCAAGCGCACCGAGAGGCCGAAGATCCCCGAACTCGAGCCGACCTTTTACGACCTGACAGAAGCCGACATGGACATCACGTTCAGCGCCGGCAACACCTATTTCGGCCGCGGCGAGAACATGACGCTGCGCGAGATCGTGCAGGCCTTGCGCGAGACCTATTGCGGCACGGTGGGCGTCGAGTTCATGCACTGCACCGACCCGGCCGAAAAGCGCTGGTGGCAGGAGCGGCTGGAATCCATCCGTAGCAAGCCGACCTTCAGCCCCGATGAGAAGAAGCACATCCTCGACCGGCTCACGGCGTCAGAGGGACTCGAACGTTATCTGCACACCAAATACGTCGGCCAGAAGCGCTTCTCGCTCGAAGGTGGCGAAAGTTTCATCGCCTCGATGGACGAACTCGTGCAGCGCGCCGGTGCACAAGGCGTGCAGGAGATCGTCATCGGCATGGCGCACCGTGGGCGGCTCAACGTGCTGGTCAATACGCTCGGGAAGATGCCGGCCGACCTCTTCGCCGAGTTCGACCACACGGCGGCCGAAGTGCTGCCGGCGGGTGACGTGAAGTACCACCAGGGCTTTTCGAGCGATATCACCACGCCCGGCGGCGCGGTGCACCTGAGCCTGGCCTTCAATCCTTCGCACCTGGAGATCGTCAACCCGGTGGTCGAGGGTTCGGTCAAGGCGCGCATGGACCGGCGCGGCGACAAGATTGGCGCCCAAGTGTTGCCGGTGCTGGTGCACGGCGACGCCGCCTTTGCCGGCCAGGGCGTGGTGATGGAAACGCTGGCGCTGGCGCAGACGCGCGGCTACTTCACCGGCGGTACGGTGCACCTGGTGGTCAACAACCAGATTGGTTTCACCACCAGCGACCCACGCGATTCGCGCTCGACGCTGTACTGCAGCGATGTCGTGAAGATGATCGAAGCGCCGGTACTGCACGTCAACGGCGACGACCCCGAAGCGGTGGTGCTGTGCACGCAGCTGGCGATGGACTACCGGCGCCAGTTCCGCAAGGACGTGGTGGTCGACATCATCTGCTTCCGCAAGCTGGGGCATAACGAACAAGATACGCCGAGCCTGACGCAGCCGCTCATGTACAAAGTTATTTCCAAGCACCCCGGGACGCGCCGGCTGTACGGCGACAAGCTGTGGCACAAGGTGTGCTGCCGGCCGAAGGCCCTGACCAGATGGTGAAGGACTTCCGCGCTGCGATGGACGCGGGTAAACACACCATCGACCCGGTCTTGACCAACTTCAAGAGCAAGTACGCCGTCGACTGGGCACCCTTCCTGGGCCGAAAGTGGACCGACGCTGCCGACACCGCGTTGCCGCTGGCCGAGGTCAGGCGCCTGTCCGAGCGATTGACCACCATCCCCGGCAACTTCAAGGTGCACCCGCTGGTGGAGAAGGTCATCGCCGACCGCGCGGCGATGGGCCGCGGCGAGATCAACGTCGACTGGGGCATGGGCGAGACGCTGGCCTACGCGTCGCTCGTCGCCAGTGGCTACGCCGTGCGCTTGTCGGGCGAAGACTGCGGGCGCGGCACCTTCGTGCACCGCCACTCGGTGCTGCACGACCAGAACCGCGAGAAGTGGGACACCGGCACCTACGTGCCGCTGGAAAACGTGGCCGATGGGCAGGCGCCGTTCGTCGTCATCGACTCGCTGCTGAGCGAAGAAGCCGTGCTCGGTTTCGAGTACGGCTACTCAAGCGCCGAACCGAACACGCTGACGATCTGGGAAGCGCAGTTCGGCGACTTCGTCAACGGCGCGCAGGTCGTCATCGACCAGTTCATCGCTTCGGGTGAAGTCAAGTGGGGGCGTGTCAACGGCCTGACGCTGATGCTGCCGCACGGCTACGAAGGCCAAGGCCCCGAGCACAGCTCGGCGCGGCTCGAGCGCTTCATGCAGCTCGCGGCCGACAACAACATGCAGATCGTGCAGCCGACCTCGGCCAGCCAGATCTTTCACCTGCTGCGCCGGCAGATGGTGCGGCTCTTCCGCAAGCCGCTGATCATCTTCACGCCCAAGTCGCTGCTGCGCGCCAAGGACGCGACCTCGCCGCTGTCCGAATTCACCAAGGGTGAATTCAAGACGGTGATCGGGCCGCAGCGCAGCGAAGTCGAAGGCGACAAGGTCAAACGC
>JANLYV010000086.1:0-1569 GCA_031365825.1 Rubrivivax sp.
TGCGCAGCCAGGGCCGGCATGTGCAGCACATGCAAAAGGCGCTCACCCAGATGAACATCCAGCTCACCAACGTCCTGGCCGACGTGGTGGGCGAGACCGGCCAGAAGATCCTGCGCGCCATCGTGGCCGGCGAGCGCGACGGCCAGGCGCTGGGTGCGATGAAGAACGTGCGCGTTCGCGCCAGCGTCGAGGAGATTGCCAAGAGCCTGCAGGGCAACTGGCGTGCGGAGCACCTGTTCGCGCTCAAGCAGGCGCTGGGCGCGTTCGACTTCGTGGGCACGCAACTGGCCGAGTGCGACGGCGAAATCGAGCTGCAATTGCAGCGCCTGCAAGTTCACGACGGCGAACCCGCCAAGGGCAAGAAGCGCGGCCGCGCCCGCAATGCGCCGAAGTTCGATCTGCGCACGCAGCTATTCCAGATGTGCGGCGTGGACCTCACGCGCATCGACGGCGTGGACGTCACCACTGCACTGGCCGTGGTCTCCGAGGTCGGAGCCGACATGTCGCGCTTCCCCACCATCAAGCACTTCACGTCCTGGCTGGGCCTGTGCCCGGGGACCAAGATCACCGGCGGCAAGGTGATGAGCGGCAAGACAAAGCGCGTCGTCAACCGCGCCGCGCAGGCCCTGCGGCTGGCCGCCGCGGCGCTGCGCACCAGCAAGTCGGCGCTGGGCGCGTACTTCCGCAGGATGTGCTCACGCATGGACAAGCCCAAGGCCGTCACCGCCGCCGCCCACAAGCTCGCGCGCCTGATCTACACGATGCTGACCAAGGGCGAGGAATACACCGACCAAGGCCAGGACTACTACGAAGAGCGCTATCGCGAGCGCGTGCTGCGTGCCCTGTCTCAGCGCGCCGCCAAGCTCGGAATGCAGATGGTCCCCATCGCGCAACCGGCCTGAAAACCCATTGCATATCAATCAGTTGAAAGGAGTTTCTTAAGAGGCGGCAATACCGTTAATTTAGGTATATCATGCGCCTCCGTCGCTTCGACGGAGGTTTCCTCATGGCGCGAACCAAGGCGGGGCTCGGCCCCGGTGCCCGGCTTGCGGACTTCCTGAGTGCCAGCCTCATGGCGCGCGTGGTTCCGCCCGAGGTCATCCACGAAGTGCTGGACGCACACGGTCGCAACAGTCGACGCATCCGGTCGTTCCCTGCGGTTGCCGGTGTGTACTACGTGATGGCGCTGAGCCTTTATCCGGAGGCATCCTACGAAGCGGTGTTCTCCGCGGTTTCGCAGGGCTTGGCATGGGAGGCCGGCGCTCCGCAGCCGGCCGGGGTCAGCAAGGTCGCCATCAGCTTGCTGCGTTCGCGCATCGGCGCGCAGCCGCTGGCCGACCTCGTGCAGCGCTGCTGCGTGCCACTGGCCGATAGGGCTACGCACCCGGCGGCGTTCTATCGCGGCTTGCGACTCGTGGGCATCGACGGCAGCACCTTCGAGTTGCCCGACGAACCCGAGATCGACCAAGCCTTCGGCCGGCCGGAGGGACGCCAGGGCCGGGCAGGCTACCCGCAGGCGCGCTGCGTCGTGCTGGCCGAGTGCGCGACCCACGCCGTCATCGGTGCCAA
>JANLYV010000364.1:0-2319 GCA_031365825.1 Rubrivivax sp.
GCCGAGCCGTCCGGGCGGGTCTTGTTCATGTAGAGCAAGCCGTACGGAACAGGTGCGATTCGGGTGGTCGAATCGTTTTGGGTGCCGAACCATTCAACCGACAAGGTGTGTTCAGCGCCCAGACGCAATGAGCCGCGCAACATGGCCGATTTGCGCTCCGACTTTGGCGTGTAGTCCACGAAGCTCGCAGTCTTGATCTGACAAGATGTGCCGTCGCCTGCCGGCGTCAAGAATGACGGGCTGGTGCAACCAGGTGCAGCAGGGTTGGCGACGATGTCGCCAGTTTGGTAGTAGTTCGCAGGGAACGGCGTGGGCGATATGCCACCAGGAAAGCGAGCGTTGAAAGGACGTTCAAGGCCGCCGATCGGATCCTGCTGGTTGATGTCGATGAAGCCAAAGACGTTGAAGCCTTGCGTGGCGATGTTGCCGAAGCCAAACCCGACGTTTGCGTTGCGACTCTTGCCGCCTGACGCCTGCGGGCTGTCAGCACCCAGACTGATGGAGCCGCCCTGGTAGTCGTTGCGGGTGATGAAGTTGATCACACCGCCAATGGCATCAGTGCCATACAGCGAGGAAGCGCCGTCACGAAGGACCTCAACCCGTTGTAGCGCCGCAAAGGGAATCATGTTCAGGTCGGTCGCCGAGCCGTCGATCGCGTTGTTGGCAATGCGACGACCGTTCAACAGGACTAGAGTCTTGCTGGGGCCGATGCCGCGCAGATCGGCAAACGAAGCACCGCCAGTGCCGGCGCCCACTTGCTGGCTAGAGGTCTGGGTGGTCTGTACCGCCCCGAGCGAGTTCATGATTTGCTCGATGCTGGTGACGCCTTGGGCCTTCAGCTCTTCTATCTTGAGGATGGTGACCGGGACAGAGGTCTCGGCATCGATGCGCTTGATGGCGGAACCGGTGATTTCGACGCGCTGGGTGTTCTGGGCAATGGCGCCTGCCGAAGCTAAGCCGCCGACGACCAGTGCTGCGGCGATGCTGATATGCGATCTCTTGAACATGAAGGCTCCTGTGACTAGGGAATGGTTGAGCGGTAGACCCGTGAACCGCTGTGCCGGCCAGCACCACTTTGTGAACGGTGCAAGTCCGTACATCAACGGTATGAAAATCCATTGTCACTTTGCACTCGGCCCCCTATGTTCTAGGGAAACCCTTGCCGCTCGGGCAAGGCCGGCGGCCAACGCCCGGGTAGCGGGACAAGCGCACCAGCGGCGTGCAAAAAAACGTTGCCAGTCAATGGCTTGCAGCACTTTGTGGGTTGGCGCAAGCGGCTTGGACGACATCCGATTAGGGGCCAAGCCCTAACGGCGTGGCCGCTGTCCGTTGGTAACTTGCAACACTGACGTGTTGGCATTTCGCCCGCAGTCCGACATCACCGTGCCCTGCAGCGTTGCGCCTCAGGCCCCGCAATGGCGTGGCCGCGCGGCGCGGTAACGCGGCGGCGGACGAGTAGGCCGACGTGGCGGGCTAAGCGCTGAAGCCTGAAGTCGGCAGAGATTGCTCAGCACGGCCTGGTGCTGCTGGAAAAGACCTCCTACAAGCGCGGTGACACCAGCTTTGCGGCGCAGATCGCGCGTTTGAAGGCGGCCAACGTCGACATCGTGGTGCTGGGCACCGTGGTGCGCGAGACCGCTGCGGCAGCACTGGAGGCCAGGGCGCAGAGCTGGAACGTCGACATGATCGTCAACGGCGGCCTGATCAACGCCGTGCTGATGCTGGGCGGCAAGGCGGTGGAGGGCTTGTACGGCACCACGCAGTTCGCCAACTCGATCGACAGCTCACCGGGCTACCGCGCCTTTGCGCACTGCTTCAAGACCCGCTTTGGCCGCGATGTGGCCGACGGCGCCAACTATGCCTATGTCAGCGTGATGCTGTTTGCCGAAGGCGCGCGCCATGCCGGGCCCAAGCTCACGCCGCAGACGCTGGCGCAGGGGCTGGAGAAGATCAAGAAGTTCGAGTCCGGCTTCGACACCGCGCCGATCTCGTACAGCGCCGCGTACCACGGGCCGCCGCGCGCGGCCATCGTGCTGCAGGTCAAGGACGGCAAGTGGACCCAGCTGACCGGGCCCACCGTCACCTACGACGTCAAGGCCCCTTGATCGGGTGATGAGCGCCGCAGCAAGCCCGGATCCTGGCCGCCTAAGGCGGGTGCTGAACGACCGTCGACGACCCGGTGCACGAGCTCGGCCTGATGCGTGGTGAGCGCTGTCCACCAGCCCGACGCCATGGCCCAGCTACCGGACCGAAACCTCACTCGATGTTCTGCACCTGCTCGCGCATCTGCTCGATCGCCACCTTCATCTCCACCGAGAT
>JANLYV010000381.1:0-8169 GCA_031365825.1 Rubrivivax sp.
GACGCGCTCAGTCCTGCCAACGCGCTGCTCACCAACCCCGAGGCCTTGCAGATCGCGATGGAGTCGGGCGGCGCGAGCCTGGCCGAAGGCATGAAGCTGTTCGTGCAGGACCTCGCCAAGGGCCGCGTCTCGATGAGCGACGACACGGCGTTCGAGGTCGGCCGCAACGTGGCGACCACGCCCGGAAGCGTGGTGTTCGAGAACGAACTCTTCCAGCTCATCGAATACAAGCCGCTCACGGCCAAAGTACATGAACGGCCGATGCTCTTCGTGCCGCCGTGCATCAACAAGTACTACATCCTCGACCTGCAGCCCGAGAACTCGGTCATCCGCTACACCGTCGAGCAGGGCCACCGCACCTTCGTCGTCAGCTGGCGCAACCCCGACGAGTCCTTGCGCGACAAGACCTGGGACGACTACATCGAAAGCGGCGCCATCACCGCGTTGCGCACGGTTCAGGCCATCTGTGGCGCCAAGACCATCAACCCGCTGGGCTTTTGCGTGGGCGGCACGATCCTCAGCACGGCGCTGGCCGTGCTGGCGGCGCGTGGGGAACAACCCGCTCACTCGCTCACGCTCTTGACCACGCTGCTCGATTTCGAGAGCACCGGCATCCTCGACATCTTCATCGACGAAGCCTCGGTGCAGTTGCGCGAAATGACCATCGGCCCGGCTGCGCCCAACGGGGCGGGCATGCTCAAAGGCCAGGAACTGGCCACCACCTTCAGCTTCCTGCGGCCCAACGACCTGGTGTGGAACTACGTCGTCGGCAACTACCTCAAGGGCGAAGCGCCGCCGCCGTTCGACCTGCTGTACTGGAACGGCGACTCGACCAACCTGCCCGGCCTGATGTACTGCTGGTACCTGCGCCACATGTACCTGCAAAACGAGCTGAAGAAGCCCGGCGCGCTGACGGTGTGCGGCGAGAGCGTCGACCTGGGCAGGATCAACGCGCCGACGTTCATCTACGGCTCGCGTGAAGACCACATCGTGCCGTGGACGGCGGCCTACGCGTCGACACCCTTGCTCAAGGGCAAGACGCGCTTCGTGCTCGGCGCCTCGGGCCACATCGCCGGCGTCATCAACCCGCCGGCCAAGGGCAAGCGCAGCCACTGGACCAACACCGCGTTGCCGCCCACGGCCGAGGCCTGGTTCAAGGGCGCAACCGAACATGCCGGCAGCTGGTGGCCGGAATGGTCGCGCTGGCTGGCACCGTTTGGCGGCAAGCAGGTGGCCGCACCCAAGGTCCCGGGCAACCGCGATTTCAAGGTCATCGAGGCCGCACCCGGCCGCTACGTCAAGGCCAAGGCCTGACCCACGCTAACTTTCAACCTCAGGAGACCATTCATGCCTGCTTCCACCGATATCGTCATCGTCGCCGCCGCCCGCACGGCCGTCGGCAAGTTCGGCGGCACACTCGCCAAGACACCGGCCTCGGAACTCGGCGCCGTGGTGCTCAAGGCCTTGCTCGAACGCAGCGGCCTGAGCAGCGAACAGATCGGCGAGGTCATCCTCGGCCAGGTGCTCACTGCCGGCGTCGGCCAGAACCCGGCGCGCCAGGCGCTGATCAAGGCGGGTTTCGCGCAAAGTATTCCGGCCATGACCATCAACAAGGTCTGCGGCTCGGGCTTGAAGGCCGTGATGCTGGCGGCGCAGGCCATTCGCGACGGCGACTCCGAAATCGTCATCGCCGGCGGCCAGGAAAGCATGAGCATGTCGCCGCACGTGCTGGCGGGCTCGCGCGACGGCCAGCGCATGGGCGACTGGAAGCTGGTCGACTCGATGATCGTCGACGGCTTGTGGGACGTCTACAACCAGTACCACATGGGCGTGACGGCCGAGAACGTGGCGAAGAAGTACAGCGTCAGCCGCGAAGCGCAGGACGCGCTGGCGCTGGGTTCGCAACAGAAGGCCGCGGCAGCGCAGGAGGGCGGGCGCTTCAAAGACGAGATCGTGCCGGTGAGCATCGCGCAGAAGAAGGGCGACGCTATCGTCTTTGCGGCCGATGAATTCATCAACAAGAAGACCAGCGCCGAAGCCCTGGCGGGCTTGCGCCCGGCCTTCGACAAGGCCGGCAGCGTGACCGCTGGCAACGCCTCGGGCCTGAACGACGGCGCCGCCGGCGTGGTGGTCATGAGTGCGGCCAAGGCGGCAGCGTTGGGACTGAAGCCACTGGGCCGCATTGCCAGCTACGCCAGCGCCGGCCTGGACCCGGCGATCATGGGCATGGGCCCGGTGCCGGCGGCCAGAAAAGCGCTGGAGCGGGCCGGCTGGAAGGCGGCTGATCTCGACCTGCTGGAGATCAACGAAGCCTTCGCCGCGCAGGCCTGCGCCGTGCACAAGGAAATGGGCTGGGACACGAGCAAGGTGAACGTCAACGGTGGCGCCATCGCCATCGGCCACCCCATAGGCGCGAGCGGTTGTCGCATTCTCGTCACGCTGCTGCACGAGATGGCCAAACGCGACGCGAAGAAGGGCATCGCCTCGCTGTGCATCGGCGGCGGCATGGGTGTGGCGCTGACGGTGGAACGCTGAGAATCACGTCACTTCAATTCAATTTCACAAGGAGACACCGATGACAAAAAAAGTAGCGTACGTGACGGGTGGCATGGGTGGCATCGGCACGGCCATCTGCCAACGGCTGCACAAGGAAGGCTTCAAGGTCATTGCCGGCTGCGGCCCGAGCCGTGACCACGTCAAGTGGCTGGGCGAGCAGACGGCGCTGGGCTACAGCTTCCACGCCTCGGTCGGGAATGTTGCCGACTGGCAGTCCACGGTCGACGCGTTCACCAAGTCGGTGTCCGAACACGGCGGCATCGATGTGCTGGTGAACAACGCCGGCATCACGCGCGACCGCATGTTCCTGAAGATGACGGTCGAAGACTGGAAAGCGGTGATCGACACCAACCTCAACAGCATGTTCAACGTCACCAAACAGGTGGTGCCGGGCATGGTGGAAAAGGGCTGGGGCCGCATCATCCAGATCAGCTCGGTCAACGGCGAAAAAGGCCAGGCGGGGCAGACCAACTACTCAGCGGCCAAGGCCGGCATGCACGGCTTCACGATGGCCCTGGCGCAAGAGATGGCGGCCAAGGGCGTGACCGTGAACACGGTGAGCCCGGGCTACATTGGCACCGACATGGTCCGCGCCATCAAGCCCGAGGTGCTGGAGAAAATCGTCGCCACCATCCCGGTGAAGCGCCTGGGCACGCCGGAAGAAATCGGCGCCATCGTCGCCTGGCTGGCGGGTGAAGACTCTGGCTTCACCACCGGTGCCGACTTCTCGTGCAACGGTGGTTTGCACATGGGGTGATGCGCCGCAACGTCAGGCCTCTGCGTGGGCCTGGCGCTGTAGCAAAGAAGCCGCCGCACGCGCCAGCGTCGGCGGTTCGCCATCGGGCAAAGGCATTGGCAGCGCCTGGTCGTATCGACTGAAGTTGCGCGTCATCGAGGCCAGGTAGATCGGGTCATAGTGCTCTTCGAGCAGGGCCCGCACCAGCACGCTGAATTGCCCACTGCGCGCCAGCGCCTGCCACTGGTCGATGCGCTCATGGCCGCGCACGGTGCGCAACGCATCGAGCCGGGTGTTGAGGCTGGTCACGTCGCTGGTGAAGAAGTCGTAGTCCTGCAGCAGCAACTGCACTCGCGCCGGCGTGGGCATGTCGATCAGGATGCAGTCCGAGGCACGCATGGCGGTGATCAGCGCTTCGGGCACGCGCAGGTTGCCGACCTTGCGGCTCTCGCTCTCCACGAACACGGGCCGTGCCGCGTCAAAGCTGCGCAGCGCCGACCACACGCGCGTCTCAAATTTCTTCTGTCCCGGTTGCACCTCGCCTGGCGTCAGGCCCAGCACCGAGCCGCGGTGTCCGGCAAGCTGCTCGAGGTCGAGCACCTGCGCACCGGCGTCGTGTAGCGCGTGCAGCAGCCGGCTCTTGCCCGAGCCGGTGCGGCCGGCGATGACGCGCAGGTGAAATGGCGCCGGCAGTGTCTCGAGCTCGGCCAGCACTTCGCGCCGAAAGGCACGGTAGCCCCCGTCGAGCACATGCACGGCAAAGCCGATCTGTTCGAGGACCAGCGCCAGCGAACCCGAGCGCTGGCCACCGCGCCAGCAGTAGATCAGTGGCCGCCAATCGCGCGGTTTGTCGAGCACATAACGCTCAAGATGCGTGGCAATATTTCGCGCAGCCAGCATCGCGCCGTGCTTGCGCGCATCGAAGGTTGCCAGCTGTTTGTATTCGGTGCCGACGATGCGGCGCTCTTCGTCGTCGAGCGTCGGCCAGTTGATCGCGCCGGGCAGGTGGTCTTCGGCAAATTCGGCCGGGCTGCGCGCGTCGATGATGGTGCTGAATTGCGAGAGTTGCGCCACCGTGTCGGCGGCGCTGATGCGCATCAAGGCCATCAGGCGGCCGGCGCCAGGGCGTCGAGTACTTCGCTCTCGATGCGCAGCTGCGCGCGCGACTGTTGCAGCACCGCGCCGTCGACGAGGAAAGTGTCTTCGACGCGCTCGCCCAGCGTCGAGATCTTGGCCAGTTGCAGGTTCACCTGGTTGCGCGCCAGCACCCGCGCCACGGCGTACAAAAGGCCGGAGCGGTCGCTGGCCGAGACCGTCAACAGCCAGCGCTGGCCGCGCTCGTCGGGGTTGAGCGAGACGCGCGGCACCACCGGGAACGAGCGCACGCGGCGCGACACGCGTGCGCGCCGCGGCTCGGGCAGCGGGCCGCTGCTGTCCAGCGCTGCGGTGAGCTGTGTTTCGACCAACGAGATGAAGTCGCGGTAGCTCGCCGACGCCTCAATGCCATGGGTGCTGACGAGCTGGAAGGTGTCGAGCGCATAGCCGGCGCGCGTGGTGTGCACCTTGGCGTCGAGGATGCTGAAGCCGGCGTTGTCGATGTAGCCGCAGATGCGCGCGAAGAGGTCGGGCCGGTCGGGCGAGTAGACCAGCACCTGCAGCCCTTCACCCACCGGCGAGGCGCGTGCGCGCACGACCGGCAAGGCGCTTTGAACATGGCGCCACAGCGCGCGCGCGTGCCAGGCGATGTCGGCCGCGTCGTGGCGCGCGAAGTAGCTGATCTCGAGCGTTTCCCACAGCGGCAATTCAGTGCCGGGCAGCGCCGAGTGCAGTGCCAGCTTGCCGCGCGCTTCCTGCTTGCGCGCTTCGATCTCGGCGTCGAGGTTGGGCTTGGCGCCGCCCAACGCTCGCAGCGTCAGCCGGTACAGGTCTTCCAGCAGCTTGCCCTTCCAGGCGTTCCACACCTTCGGGCTGGTGCCGCGGATGTCGGCCACTGTCAGCAGGTACAGCGCGGTGAGACGGCGCTCGTTGCCCACCAATTTGGAGAAGGTCGTGATGACTTCGCCGTCGCTCAGGTCTTCCTTCTGCGCGATGCGGCTCATCGTCAGGTGGTGCTGCACCAGAAATTCGATCAGCGCGCAGTCGTCGCGGCTGATGCCGTGGTCGCGACAGAAATGCCGCGCTTCGCGTGCGCCCAGGTCGGAATGGTCGCCACCGCGGCCTTTGGCCACGTCGTGAAAGAGCGCGGCGACGATCAACAGCCACGGCGCGTCCCAGGTGCTGGCCAACTGCGAACAGAAGGGGTACTCGTGTGCGTGCTCGGGGATGAAGAAGCGGCGCATGTTGCGCACCACCATCAGGATGTGCTGGTCCACCGTGTAGACGTGGAACAGATCGTGCTGCATGCGCCCGACGATGCGACGAAAGACCCACAGGTAGCGCCCGAGCACGCTGGTCTGGTTCATCAGCCTGAACGCATGCGTGATGCCGCGCGGCTGGCGCAGGATGGCCATGAACAACTCGCGGTTGATGGGGTCACGGCGAAAGGCCGCGTCCATCTTGTTGCGCGCGTTGTACAGCGCGCGCAGCGTGCGCGACGACAGGCCCTGCAACCCCGGCGTCTGCTCGAAGATCAGGAAGGTTTCGAGGATGGCGTGCGGCACCTCCAAGTAGAGCTCGTCACGCGCCACTTCGAGCATGCCGCCGCGGTCGAAGAAACGCGCATTGAGTGGCCGCATCGGCGCTTCTTCCGAACCGTTGATGCGCTCTTCGATGTTCAGCATCAGGATCTGGTTGAGCTGCGTCACCGCTTTGGCTGCCCAGTAGTAGCGGTGCATCAGCGCTTCGGAGGCGCGCTGTTCGTTCGGCGCCGTGCCGCTGGCCTTGTAGCCCAGGCTCTCGGCCAGCGCCGTCTGCAGGTCGAACACCAGACGGTCTTCACGCCGGCCCGCCACCACGTGCAGCAGCGCACGGATGAGCCGGATCGTGCCTTCGTGCTTGTGCAACTGGCCGACCTCGAACGGCGTGACCAGGCCCTTGGCCGCGAGCTCGGCCCAGGTGCGGCCCAGGCCTGCGGCCCGCGCGATCCAGATCACCACCTGCAGGTCGCGCAGGCCGCCCGGGCTTTCCTTGCAGTTCGGCTCCAGTGAATAGGGCGTGCCTTCGAACTTGACGTGACGTTGGCGCATCTCCAACGTCTTGGCGCGCAGGAAGGCGCGTGCATCCAGCGCGGCCGCGGTGCCGTCACGAAACTGGTTGAAGATGCGCCGCGCACCGGCCACCAGGCGTGATTCGAGCAGCGCCGTCTGCACCGTGACATCGCGCTGCGCTTCGACTACGCATTCGTCGACCGAACGCACCGAGCTGCCGATCTCCAGGCCGATGTCCCAGCACGCCGTGACGAAGGCGGCGGCCTCGGCCCGCGTCCTATCGCTGGCGCTGGCGGGCAGCAGCAGCAGCACGTCCACATCCGAATACGGGAACAGCTCACCGCGGCCGTAACCACCCACCGCCACCAGCGCTGCACTGGCCGGCATGTCGCACAGCTGCCAGAGTTCGCCCAGGCGCGCATCGACGTGCCGCGCCAGTGTCTTGATCAAGCGCGTGGCCGCCGCGGCTGTGGGCCGTGCCTGCTTGAAGTGCTCGATCAGTGCGAGCTTGCCCAAGCGAACCTGCGCGCGCAGCGCCGCCACGCTGGCCGGTGCAAGCGGCACGGGTTCGAGCAATGCCGACCTGGCTCCGCTGGCCGTGGCCAGCGGTGCCGTGGCGGCCGCCACGGCGGGCAAACGCGCCGCGCCGCCGTAGCCCAGCGTGGCGAAGGCCGGTGGCTCGGGGCTGCCGGCCGAGACCGTCAGCACCTCGTAGCCCGTCTCGCTGACCAGCACGGTGTGCTCCCACTGCGCCGACAGCGAGCGGTCGCGGGTGACGATGGTCCAGCCGTCGTAGGGCCGGTTGCCCTTACGGTCTTCCTTGATGTCGCGCCGGCCGGCGTTGATCATCGGCTCGATGGTGAAGATCATGCCCGGCACCAGCTCTTCCAGCGTGCCCGGGCGGCCGTAGTGCAGCACCTGCGGCTCTTCGTGAAACTTCGCGCCGACGCCGTGGCCGCAGAACTCGCGCACGACGGAAAAACCCTGGTGCTCGGCGAACATCTGGATGGCGTGGCCGATGTCGCCCAGGCGTGCGCCCGGGCGCACCTTGACGATGCCGCGCCACATCGCTTCGAAGGTCACCGCACTCAAGCGGCGTGCCGCGATCGAGGCTTCACCGACGATGAACATACGGCTGTTGTCGCCGTGCCAGCCGTCCTTGATGACGGTGACGTCGATGTTCACGACGTCGCCGCTCTTCAGCGCCCGTGCGTCGGGGATGCCGTGGCACACCACATCGTTGACCGAGGTGCAAAGCGACGCCGGGTAGGCCGGGTAGCCCGGCGGCGCGTAGCCCAGCGTGGCCGGAATGCCGCCCTGCACATGCACCATATGGTCGTGCGCGAGGTGGTCGAGTTCGAGGGTGGTGACGCCGGCGCGCACATGGGGCGTGAGCATGTCCAGCACTTCGGAAGCGAGGCGTCCGGCCAGGCGCATGCCCTCGATGTCGCTGGCGGTCTTGATGGAAATCGGCATGGCCGGGATTATCCCACCGGCCCCATAAAATCGATGCCTTCGCCGCCGCGGTACGCCGCCACACATTGCCGTAGTGCCACGCGCCCGGCCGCCCCAAAGACCGCATGACATCCGCCGCCTTGCACGTCACCACCTTCGAAGGCGGCTCCGCGCTGTCCGAGTTCCGCCGCCAGGCCCTGTTGCTGCGTCTGCAAAGTGCCTGCCCGCGCATCCACGACCTGGGTGCGACCTACCTGCATGCCGTGGCCGGCGTCG
>JANLYV010000430.1:0-15845 GCA_031365825.1 Rubrivivax sp.
TTGAAGCCGGCGTTCTTCAGCGTGAACGACACCATCTGTCGCATCGACGCGGAATCATCAACAGCAAGGATCGAGTGCATTCGTGTCTCCTGGGAACTCGCAAATAGGGGTCGGTTTGACGCGGCTCAGAACAGGTCCACCGTGCCCGCGTCCATCTCGTCCTGGGTCACGGGGTTGGGGCGTTCGGGAGCGTGCTGCATCACGCCGATACCGTCTTCGTCGTCGGCCATGGTCTCGTTGGCCAGCCGGTCGGCGCAGCTGCGCAGGCGCTGCGTGGTGTGGGCGATGAGCTGCGTGGCCATGTCCTGGAACTGCAGGCCGACGATGGCGCCGGACAAGGCCCGCTTGGCGTCGGCGATGGCGCGGCTGTCGGCGCCGCTGTTGACGCCGGATGTGGCCGCTTCGAGCTCGCGCCGCGCGTCGTCGATCATCTCGGTGGCACCGATGAAGTGGCCCATCAACGCCTGGCCGGCGTCGTCGAGCAGCCGCTGCAACCGCTCGAGGTCGTTGCTCGCCACCAGCAGGTGATCCTGCAGGTCGGCGGCGGCCTGCAAGGCCATGCCCGGCGGTGCAGCGGGTTGATCCTGAGTGAGCATGTGATGCATTTGCCAGTGAGGGTTTCTTGTCGGTCTGCGGCGCTCGCGCGCCACGCCCGAACGCTTGTTCTCGAAATCATTGTCGGCATCGCGGGGCTGAACATTGAGCGGAAGTCGGGGGCATTCCTGCCGCATTTGTCGGCCCTGGGCCGGGCGGGGCGCGGGGGCAGCGGCGCGCAGCGCTGCGCCATACTCTGCGCATGAACGGCCCTGGTCCCGGCCTGCGCACCCCGCGCGCTATGCGAGTCCTGCACCTGGAGGACTCGGAACTTGATCACGACCTGGCCATGGCGCACCTGCGCCGCAGCGGCCTGCATGTCGACGCCGTGCGCGTCGAGACGCGCAGCGAATTCGAGGCCGCGCTGGCGCAGGACTGGGACCTGATCCTCTCCGACTACAACCTGCCCGGCTTCAGCGGCGTGCTCGCGCTGCAGCTGGTGCGTACCGTCTGCGTGCAAAGTGGGCGCGTGCTGCCCTTCATCCTGGTTTCGGGCGAGATCGGCGAAGAGACGGCGGTGGATGCCATGCGCCACGGCGCCAGCGACTACATCCTGAAGAACAACCTGGCGCGGCTGGCGCCGGCGATGGAGCACGCGCTCGAAGCCGGCCAGACGCTGCAGGCGCGGCAGCAGGTCGACCGTGAGCTGGAGCTGTCGCGCGCACGTCTGTCCGAGCTGGCGCAGCACCTGCAGACCAGCGTCGAGATGGAGCGCGCGGCGATATCGCGCGAGATCCACGACGACGTGGGTGGCTCGCTCACCGCGTTGAAGTTCGAGCTCGACTGGATCCGCCGCCACTCGGCCAGCACCGAGGTGCAGCAGCGTGTGGTGATGGCGCTGGAAACGGTGACGCATGCCATCGAAGCCAGCCAGCGCGTGATGCACAACCTGCGCCCGGCCATCCTCGAACAAGGCCTGGTGCCGGCGCTGCAATGGATGACGCAGCGCTTCGCACGGCGCACCGGCATCGAGTGCGCCTTCAGCGCCTCGCCCAACACCGACCCCGAGCAGCTGCAACTGCCACCAGGTGTGCCGCTGGTGGCCTACCGCACGGCGCAGGAAGCGCTGACGAATGTGAGCAAGCACGCCAAGGCGCAGCGCGTGGAGATGGCGCTTTCGAACAGCGCCGGCGTGCTGCTGCTGGAGATCAGCGACGACGGCTGCGGCCTGGCGCCGCAGGCCCTGTCCAAGGCACGCAGCTTCGGCATCCGCGGGCTGCACGAGCGCGCCAGCACGGTCGGCGGCTGGATCGACCTCACCAGCAGCGGCCGTGGTTGCACGCTCATCCTGTCGGTGCCGCTGCATGGCGTCACGCCGCCAGGACAGGTGGCCGCGGCCGTGCCGGACTATGAACATGCGGCCGACCGCGCGCACGACCCGTCGTCCTGGGGCTCGCTGTGATCCGCGTGCTCTTGTGCGACGACCACGCGCTGATACGCCGCGGCATCCGCGACACGCTGGCCGACGCGCCCGACATCGAGGTGCTGGGCGAGGCCGGTGACTACGGCGAGCTGCGTGCGCTGTTGCGCGCGCACCCTTGCGACGTGCTCGTGCTCGACATCAACCTGCCCGGCCGCAGCGGCCTGGATGCGCTGCATGCCTTGAAGGACGAAGGCTCGGCGGTGAAGGTGCTGATCGTCAGCATGTACCCCGAAGACCAGTACGCGTTGCGTGCGCTGCGAGCCGGCGCGCACGGCTATGTGAACAAGGGCGGCGACCCGCAGCTCTTGGTGCAGGCCGTGCGCACGGTGGCGCAGGGGCGCAAGTACGTCACGCCCGAAATCGCGCAGATGCTGGTGGAAAGCCTGACCGCGCCGGTGCTGGAAAACCTTCATGACAAGTTGAGCGACCGCGAGTTGCAGACGCTGGTGAAGATCGCCTCGGGCAAACGTTTATCCGACATCGCCGCCGAGCTCACGCTGAGCCCGAAGACGGTGTCGGTCTACCGCGCGCGTGTGCTCGAAAAGCTGCAGCTGAGCAACAACTCCGAGCTCACCGTCTACGCCATCCGCCATGGCCTGGTGGGCGACTAACCTTCACCCCATGCAGACGCTCACCGCCGCCGGCATCGAAGACCCCTTCGTCATGCGCCATGCCGGCCGCGAGCTGCTGTCGCTGGCTTTCATGGATGCGCGCAACGTCACGCTGCAGTGGCTGACGCTGTTTGAACAGTCGGGCTCGCTCGGCACGCCGGGTGAGACCTCGGCGCTGTGGCTGGTGGGCCATGCCGGCTGGTACCAGGAATATTCGATCGCGCGCCATCTGCAGCGCCAGCGCGGCGAGCAGGCCGACACCAGCGCCACCCGCCTGGCCTCGATCGAGCCACGCGCCGATGGCTGGTTTGCATCGACTTCGCGCAGCTGCGTCGGCCTCGACCCCGAGCTGCTGCGCGCCTACATGGCGGCCACGCTGGAGAGCACGCTCGAGCTGCTTGAAATTGCCGAGGACGACGACGCCGCGCTGCACGTCTACCGCGCCGCGCTGTGGCATGAGGACCGGCTGGACGAAGCGCTGGCCGAGCTGGCTGCAACGCGCCAGCTGGCCGTGGCCACGCCCATCGTGCCGGCGCGCAACGACCGCGCCGCGCTGTGGATGCCGGCGCAGCGTTTCCAGATGGGCTCGGTGCGCGGTGGCTTCGTACCCGAAAACGAACGCTGGGCGCATGAAGTGGCGGTGCCTGAATTCGAGATCGACGCCTTGCCGGTGAGCTGGGCGCGCTACGTCTCGTTCGCCGAAGACGGTGGCTACGACCAGCGCCGTTTCTGGAGCGACGACGGCTGGGCCTGGCTGCAGGCGCAAGGCCGGCGCGCACCGCGTGATGTCGAACAGCTGCGCGGCGGTGTGCTGGTGATGCGCCGCGGCCAGCTGCAACGCGTGCCGGCGACGCAGCCGGCCCTGCACGTCAGTCGTTTCGAGGCCGAGGCCTGGTGCCAATGGGCCGGCCGCCGTCTGGCGACCGAGCCCGAATGGGAACTCGCCGCCGGCCACGCGGCCGCCCGCGGCTTCGTCTGGGGCGACGTGTTCGAGTGGGTGCTGGGCAGCGGCCGCACCTGGCCCGGCCACGAAGCCACCTCCGACGCACTCGACCGCGCCCCTGCAGCAGCCGGCAGTGGCGTGCTGCGCGGCGCCTCTTGGTGGACGCGCAAACGGCTGGCGCACCCCGCGGCCAGGCGCTTCGCACGCCTGGAGCACGACCACATGTTCTGCGGCTTCAGAAGCTGTGCGGTCTGAAGCCAGGTCCGCGCGCCGCGTATGACACGAACATCGATGGCAGCCTGACTGATGACCTGCAGCCGGCGTCGGAGCACACCATGAGCAAACTTCGGATTGAGAGCTTCACGATCTCGCTCGACGGCTACGGCGCCGGGCCTGAGCAGAGCCTGCAAGACCCGCTGGGCAAGGGCGGCACGGCGCTGCACGCCTGGGCCTTTGCCACCAGGACAATTCAGCAGCAGCTGATGGGCAGCAGCACCGGCGACACCGGCATCGACGATGACTTCGCCGCGCGCGGCTTTCAACGCATCGGCGCCTGGATCCTTGGCCGCAACATGTTCGGCCCGGTGCGCGGCCCCTGGCCCGACGAGAGCTGGCGCGGCTGGTGGGGCGACAACCCCGTCTACCACGTGCCCGTCTTCGTGTTGACCCACCACGCGCGCGCGCCGCTGGTCATGGCCGGTGGCACGACCTTTCATTTCGTCACCGAAGGCATAGCGCTGGCTTTGGCGCGGGCACGCGAGGCCGCGCAAGGCCTGGACGTGCGGCTTGGCGGCGGCTCCGACACCATCCGTCAATACCTGCAGGCGCGCCTGGTCGACGAGATGCACCTGGCGATTGCGCCGGTGCTGCTCGGTGCCGGCGAGCGCTTGTTCGAAGGGGTGAACCTGCCGGCGCTGGGCTATACCTGCACGCAGCATGTGGCCACGCCGAACGCGACACATGTCGTGCTGGCCAGGCACTGATCCATGGACCCGCGTGCGAGGCACCACGCCATGCCAACCGTTGAGATGCACGCTGGCGTCTTCGAAGCCAGCTTGACGCGGTACTTCGAGGCCTTTGCCTTGCACGAGCGCGCGGCGTTGATGGCGGCGCTGGCCCACTGCATGAGCGAAGACGCCGAGATTTGGGGCCCGCAGCGCTTGTTCAAAGGGCACGCGGCGATCGCAGAAAAAATCGAAGGCTTTCACGGGCGCATGCCGGGCGCCCGCCTGGTGCTGGCCAGCGGCTTGAACATCTTTCTCCACATCGCACGCTTCAAGGTCGCCATCGTCAACGATGATGGCAGCCTGCGCTCGCAGGGCGAGACCGTGGTCGAGTTGGCGAGCGACGGCCGCATCCAGCGCGTCTTCCCTTTCTGGGAGCCGGCGCCGCCCTTGCCGGCGCACTGGCCGCGACATCTTGCCCCGTGACACCATCAGTTCCTAACGTTCAACCCGAAAGCACAGCCGCATCCGCATGAACACCTTGCACACCACCCTGAACGGCCGCGCTGTCACGAGCGAGGTCGAATCCTCGACCCTGCTCGTCGAATGGCTGCGTGAATCGCAGCGCCTCACCGGCACCCATGTCGGCTGCGACACCAGCCAGTGCGGCGCCTGCACCGTGCTCGTCAACGGCGCCGCCGTGAAGAGCTGCAGCATGCTTGCGCTGCAGGTGCAGGGGCGCAGCATCACCACCATCGAAGGCCTGGCCCAAGGCGGCGAGCTGCACCCGGTGCAGGAAGCCTTCATCGCCAAGCACGGCCTGCAATGCGGCTTCTGCACGCCGGGCATGGTGATGAGCGCGGTCGGCCTGCTGCATGAACATCCGCGGCCCAGCGACGCGCAGATCGGTGACGCGCTGGAAGGAAACCTGTGCCGCTGCACCGGCTACGTCAACATCGTCGCTTCGGTGAAGCAGGCCGCCTTGGTGATGGCCGGGGGCAAGGCATGAGCGCCTCACCGACCACCTCGATTGCCGCGCGCTTCGGCAGCGGCCAGACCGTGCGCCGCATCGAAGACCCGGCGCTGGTGCAGGGCCTGGGCCAGTTCACCGACGACGTCTCGTTGCCCGGCCAGCTGCACCTGGCGTTCGCCAGGGCTAACGTCGCCCATGCGCGCATCAAGTCGCTTCAGCTCGACGCGGCGCGCGCCATGCCCGGCGTGGTCGCCGTGTACACCGGAGCCGAACTCATCGCTGCGGGCGTGAAGCCGATCGCGCTGGCGCCGGCCTTCACCCGGCCCGACGGCAAACCCATGGCGGCGGCGCCCAAGCGTGCGCTGGCGCATGAGTTCGTGCGCTTCGTCGGCGAGCCCGTGGTGGCGGTGGTGGCCGAGACGCGCGACGCCGCGCGTGCCGCGGCCGAGGCCGTCGTCATAGCCTACGAAGAGCTGCCGGCGGTGAGCGACGTGAAGAAGGCGCTGTTGCCTGGTGCGCCTGTGGTCTGGAGCGGTGCCAGCGACAACGTCTGCGCCGTGGCGCGGCATGGTGACGCCGCGGCCACCGCCGCCGCTTTTGATCGCGCCGCGCACCGTGTGATGCTCGACATTCAGAACCAGCGCCTCGCGCCGAGCCCGATGGAGCCGCGCACCGTGCTGGCCTGGGTCGATACCGACTCCAAGCGCCTGCACGTGCGCTTGTCGAGCCAGATGCCCGGCGGCTTGCGCGCGGCCATGGCCGAAGTTTTGCCGGGGCAGACGGCGCAAAGCATTCGCGTGCTGGTGGGCGATGTCGGCGGCGGCTTTGGCATGAAGACCGGCATCTACGCCGAGGACATCACGGTCGCCTACGCCGCGCTGCAGTTGCAGCGTCCGGTGAAGTGGCGGCCCGAGCGCGTCGAAGACTTCCTCACCGCCGTGCACGGCCGCGACCAAAGCAGCCAGGCCGAGATGGCCCTCGACGCACAAGGCCATGTGCTCGCCTTGCGCGTGCGCACGGTGGCCAACGTCGGCGCCTACCCGACCACGACCTCGGTCGTCATCCCGCTGATGATCGGCCCCTGGGTCATCACCAGCATCTACAACATCCCGCTGATCGACCTGCATCTCACGGCGGTGATGACCCACATCAACGCCACCGGCGCCTACCGCGGCGCCGGCCGGCCCGAGTGCATCTACCTGATCGAACGCTTGATGGACGCCGCTGCGCGCCAGCTGGGCATGGACGGCGCCGAGCTGCGCCGGCGCAACATGGTGAGCCCGAAGCAGATGCCCTACACCAATGCGATGGCGCAGGTGTACGACTGCGGCGAGTTCGAGAAGATCATGGACCGCGGCCTGGCGCTGGCCGACTGGTCGGGTTTCGAATCCCGCCGCACGGCATCCGGCGCACGCGGGATGTTGCGTGGCCGCGGCCTCGCCACCTTCCTCGAATGGACCGGCGCGGGCATGTTCGAAGAGCGCGTCACGGTCGACGTGATGGCCGACGGCTTCATCGAGATCTACACCGCCACCATGGCCATGGGCCAGGGCATTGCCACGAGCTACGCGCAGCTGGCGGTGGACGTCTTCGGCGTGCCAATTGAGCGCATCCGCATCAAGCAGGGCGACACCGACCGCGGCGTCGGCTTCGGTAGCGCCGCCAGCCGTTCCCTCTTCACCGGCGGCGCGGCGCTGAAGGTCGCGGCCAAGGAAACGCTGGACAAGGCGCGCGAACTTGCCGCCGAAGAGCTCGAAGCGCCGGCGGCGGACCTTGTCTACGAAGCCGGGCGTTATCACGTGGCCGGCACCGATGTCGGCATCGACCTGGCGCAGCTCGCCGCGCGCCAGAAGGATGCGCGCATCGCCATCGTCTCGACGAGTTCAGTCGCCGGCCCGAGCTGGCCCAATGCCTGCCATGTGTGCGAGGTCGAAGTCGACCCGCAAACGGGTGAGGTGGCGGTGGTGGCCTACAGCTCGGTGAACGACATCGGCACGGTCGTCAGCCCCGGCATCGTGCGTGGCCAGGTCGATGGTGGTGCGGTGCAGGGCATAGGCCAGGCCTTGCTCGAGCGCATCGTCTACGACGACAGCGGCCAGCTGCTTTCGGCGAGCTTGATGGACTACGCACTGCCACGCGCCGACGGCTTCGTCGGTTTCAAGACCGAGTTCGACACCAGCGTGCCCTGCCTGAACAACGCCCTGGGCGTGAAGGGCGTGGGCGAGCTCGGCACCATCGGCGCGACGCCGGCGGTGGTGAATGCGGTGGTCGACGCGCTGGCCTCAGCCGGCGTGGGCGAGCGAATTGCTAACTTGCAAATGCCACTGACAGCTGAGCGTGTGTGGCGCGTGCTGCACGGGCATCCGCTTTAGCGCTTCGGCAAGGCAAAGCCCAGGCCGCCCAAGCCGCTGAGGACTTGAGCGCGGCATGCCGGGTGGCCCACGCACCAGGCCGATGCCTTGCTGACCACGGACGGTGGCTTCTTCCGCCGCTACTTCAAAGGCCTGAAGGTCGTGACGCCGCGGTCGGGGCGCTGACCCAGGCAGCGCAACCCGTCGAGTGCGAGGCCGACCGTGCGCGCCATGTCGCGCACGTCGGCATGCGCGCCTACACACGCCATCGCCGGAAGCGCAGAAGATGCAGTCGGCGTGCGCCGACTTTCACGCATGCAATTTGGACAGGACTCAAACATGCGCCAGCCTGAACTGCCCGAACCTGTACCACCGATCGAATCGATCGAATCGATCGAAGCGATCGAACCGTCTCCTGACGCCGCGCCGATCACGCGCCGGCGCTTCGTGCGCGACGGCACGTTGGTCGGGGCTGCGCTGGGCACGCTCGGCATCGGCCTGTCCGCTTGCGGCGGCGGCACCACGCCCGAGGGCACCTTCGGCCACGGCGTGGCCAGCGGCGACCCACTGGCCGACCGCGTCATGCTCTGGACCCGTGTCACGCAAAGCGCCACCGGGGCGATCGACGTGGCCTGGGAGGTCGCGCGCGACGCGCTCTTCGCCAGCGTGGTGGCCTCGGGCGTCGCCAGCACCAGCGCGGCGCGCGACTACACCGTCAAGGTCGACGTTAGCGGCCTGCAGCCGGCCACCACCTACCACTACCGTTTCCGCTTCCAGGGCGAGCTGTCGCCCACCGGGCGCACGAAGACATTGCCGGCCGGTGCGGGCACTGCCGTCGGTCAGGTGCGACTGGCGGTGATGTGCTGCGCCGCCTACCCCGTGGGCCAGTTCCACGCCTACGCCGACGCGGCACGGCGCGGCGACATCGACGCCGCCGTGCTGCTGGGCGACTACATCTACGAATCCGACCTGAGCCGCGGGCTCGAACTCGCCTCGCGCCTGCTGGGCCGAAACTGGGAGCCCGACCGCGAACTGATCACGCTGCAGGACTACCGTGATCGGCACAACTTCTACCGCGGCGACTTCGATCTCAAGGCCATGCACGCCGCCATGCCGGTGATCGCGGTCTGGGACGACCACGACCTCATCAACGGCATCTGGCGCGACGGCGCGAGCGCGCACGACCCGAGCAAAGGCAGCTTCAGCGTACGCCGCGCCGCGGCGATGCAGGCGTACCAGGAGTGGTTGCCGATCCGCGTACCCGACCCGGCGGCGCCGGCGAAGATCTACCGCCGCTTCGACTTCGGCAACCTGGCCACGCTGCACATGCTGGACGCGCGCGCGCTCGGCCGTGATCAGCAGGCCTCGCGCGCGGACCACCTGTCAGGCGCCACCGCCAGCCCGACCCGGCAGATGTTAGGTGCCGAGCAGTCCGCCTGGCTGGACGCTGGGCTGCAGGCCTCAAGTGCGACCTGGCAACTGCTCGGCTCGCAGGTTGGGATGGGGCGCATGCACCTGCCCGTGAGCGTGCTCGACAACTTCAACGAAGGCGCCATCTCGGACTTTCTGGCGGCGCAGTCGACCCCGGAGGCCTCGCGCAGCGCTGCGCAACGCGCGTTGGTCGCCCAGCCGCGTGCGCCGTTCAAGTCCGATACCTGGGACGGCTACCCTGCGGCGCGCGAGGCGGTGTTCGCCACCGCGCGCCGGCTCGACAAGAACCTGGTCGTGCTCGCCGGCGACTCGCACAACGCCTGGGCCAGCGACCTGAAAGACGCCAACGGCGCCGCGGTCGGGGTCGAGTTCGCGACCACGTCGGTCACTTCGGCCGGGCTCGAACTCGAATACCCGCGTATCACACGCCAGTTCCTGGCCGATGCCTTCGTCAAGATGGTGCCCGAGCTGCGCTACGCCGAGACCAGCGACCGCGGCTACCTGCTCGTCACGCTCACTCCGGCGCAGGCACAGGCCGACTGGGTCTTCGTCGGCTCGGTCTTCGCCAACGACTTGAAGTCGAGCGTCGGGCGCACCCTGGTCACGCTTCCCGGCGTGGCCAATCGCAGGATCAGGGAGGTTTGAGCGAGGCGCCGCGCGCATGAACACCACCGCCCGACTTCAGTGCTCCGTTCGACTCGCCAAGGGCGCGCCCGGCGCCGGGCTTGTCAGTGCTGAAAGCATCCGGCCAGCCTGGTTGCAGGCATCAACATGCAATGCATGCATTGAGCGCACAACCAGGCCATGAAGATGGCCATGCTGACAGTCCGCAATCTTCCCGACGAGGTGCACCGGGCCTTGCGATCTGGGCTGCACACAAGCCTATGCAAAGCTGATGACCAAGGCGCGGGCATCGCCGCCGCCAATGGCTTGGCCGTGGCCGACTTGATTGCCGAGGCCAAGGACCCGCAACTGGGCGCAGACCTGGACCAGGATTGCGTGATGCGTGTGGCACCCGACCCGTCGTCAAGCAGGATGAATTACCTGGTGCCCGTCAGCGCGAACAGGGCACCTTCGGGATCGATGCCGTTGACGATCCAGTTGCCGCCGGGTACCTCCATCGGGCCGAGGGTGACTCGGCCTCCGGCCTCACTGATGCGAAGTGCAGCGCGCTCGATGCCGTCGACACGAAAGTACGTCAGCCAGGCAGGTCGCGCGAAGCTGCGGTCGGTCATGATGCCGCCGAGTTCGCGGCCTTCGATGGTGAACAACTGGTAGATGCCCATAGGCCCCATGTCCACGCCGGCGGCCTTGCCCCAGCCGAACTGCGCGACGTAGAAGTCTGTCGCCGTCGCGCCATCGGCCGCATGCAATTCGTGCCACGCACCGTGCCCGGCGCGATCGGGGTCGCAGGCGGTGCTCTTCTCGTCACTCGCACCGCGCATCACGTAAAAAGGCGCGCCCTGAGGGTCCGACACCATCGCGATGCGCCCGACGTTCGGAATGTCGAACGCCGCCAATTGCACGCCACCACCGGCCGCGGTGATGGCCGCAACGCACGCGTCGACATCGTCGACGCCGAGGTACATCAACCAGCAGGGTGAGGCGCCCTGCTGGCACATGTCGGCCGTCAGCGTGAAGACGCCGCCGATCAGGCCGTCCCCCGCCGAAATCATGCGGTAGTCCATCGTCGAGCCCGCCGGCGGCGACTCGTCAATTTGCCAGCCGACCACTGTGCTGTAAAAGCGGCGCGCGGCCAATGGGTCCTTGCACATCAACTCGTACCAGATTGGCGTGCCGTGACGATGGTTCATGCTGGGCTCCTTGAGAGGGTGAGTTGCCAATCACGGCGGCAACATCAGGCCTCCGTGTCGACGACGAGGGGGAAGTGGTCGCTGAGTGTGTGCCACACCGGATCCGCAACGATGCGAGCCTCCAGGCGCTTGCTCGCCCAGGTGCGCGGAACAAAACAGAAGTCGATATGAAACGGGCGCTCGGCTTTTCGCAGGAAGTGATGGGTCGCATGCGGCTCGCTGCCGAACTCGACCGCGTTGAACGCATGGTAGGCGCTGACGAGACCGGCTTCGTGCAACTGCGCGAAGCCATGGGTCCACCACTTGTTGCGTTGCGTCGGCTTGTCAAAGGCGGGGCTGCCATTAAAGTCGCCCGCCACCACGGTCGGGCCGCGTTGCAGCAGCTTGGCGTACGCCTGCAGTCCATTCAAAAAGGCGTGCGTGTAGCTCGGCTGTGGCCGCGTCCAGACGGCCAACAAGTTGAAGTCGACCGGGCCGCTCACGCGCACAGGCACGACGCAGTTCGGAAGATCGGCGGCCTTCAGCGGCTTGAGCCTGTGCGCGCCGAACGACCGGACCTGGATGCCCAGGCGCGAGGTGTGGGAAGGAAACCAGAGCAGTTGGTCTGACTCAGCAGCGGGTTCGAGTGCTTCGCACAGGACGGCCACATCCGGGCGCAATGCTTCGAGCGCCGCGATCTTCTTCGCGATGGGGCCCCGGCAGCAGTTCCAGGCAACGATGCGCATCGGAATTCGGTAGGAGGCTTGCGGCAAGGCAGTGCCGGGATATGGACGAATCGGCTTCGCATCCATGAGTCGTTTGAACGTGTCGTGTCGTCCGCGCCTTTTGTATATTCGTACAGCTACATCATGTCGGCAATACGGGTCGTGCTTCACAAGCCCGGCCAGCGGCTTGAAGCCGTCGAAACATAGCCGCGTGTTGAGCTCGATTGGCCGCTTGCAACTCTTGTGCAGCCCGTTCATTTCAAACGTTGGATGCTTGGTGTCGCCATGCTGCTATCCGAATGTTCGACGCAGAACGCATGCATGGGCTCGACTCGTCCGCGAAGCGCCAGCGCGCCAAGGTCGTGGGTACGGATGTCAGGCGGCAAACAAAGCGGGGCAAGCGCATCCGCCGATGCGATGAAGAAGCATCCGACTTCGCGGGTGGCCTGTTCAAGGCGCCCGGTCGTGTTCATGACGTCGCCATGGAAGACGATCGCACGGCGCACCTGGCCGACCTCGCCGGCGATGACCTCGCCCAGATGCAGGGCCGCACGCAGCGCCGGTTGCACGCCGAAGCGTTGCACAAACCGGTTCGCGTCCGCGGCGAGCGCCGCCTGCATCGCGAAGTAGCAGCGCAACGCCCGCGCATCGGCCACGCCGTCGGCCTCGACCCAGGTGATGACGATCTCGTCACCGACGTATTGGTAGATTTCGCCGCGGCACAGCTCGACCGGTTCAGCGACTGCCGAAAACACCGCGGCGAGGAAGCGATGTGCCTGCAGCGCCCCGAGCCTCTCGGCGATCGTGGTCGAGCCCACGACATCGACGAAGAGAAAGAAGCGTCGCTCAGCGTAGGGCTGGCGATACTTTCCAAGCAGTAGATCCATGAACGTGCGGTAGCCGACGAGGCCCGCGGCCTGAAACATCATCACCATGACGGCAACGGGCACGAGCGAGAGGGACACCGCAATCAGCCCGGTGCGCGCGGTATAGACGGTGACGACCCCCAACAAGCGCTCTCCCGGCTGGCTGGCGAGGACTGCCCCCGCGATCGCGCCGTAGACAAGCGTCTTCAAGATGAACACCGCAGCGAACGGCATCGCGTCGAGCCATCGCATCGAAGCGCGAGGCAGCAGGAAGAGCTCGATGCCGGCGATGCATGCACCCGTGAGCAGGGCGTCGATGACACCGATGGGTATCGAGATCAGCAGGGAAACGAGCAGCGCGCGAGCGCCCGGAGCGGCGATCGCGACGCCGTAGATGGCACCGACGCCCGCACCGATGACTGCGATCACGCGCAAGATGCGCATGAAGCGCCGCAGTCGTTCGCGCGTGACGGCGGAAAGTGTGGCGATCATCTGCCCTCGACTCTAAGGGCGCCACGGCGGACGTTTGCATCGAGCCGTGCAGGCTTGGTCGAGAGATCATGCAACGCCGAGAGGGTTGAGCAGCGTCCCGACGTCAGCTTTCCGGCGCGGCCGACACGCACACTTTCTGCCGGTGGATGACAGCGGGCCTGCGGGTAGGATGAAGATACCGGTCATGAATTGGAGAACGAAGGTGATCCCCAACCACAGGATTTGTCTCTGGTACGACGGCACTGCCATGGACGCCGCGAAGTTCTATGCCGAGACTTTTCCGGATAGCACGGTGGGCGCGGTCCATCGCGCGCCCGGAGACTATCCCGCGGGCAAGCAGGGCGATGTGTTGACGGTCGAGTTCACCGTGATCGGCATCCCTTGTCTGGGCCTGAACGGTGGCCCGGCGTTCAAGCACAACGAGGCCTTTTCGTTCCAGGTGGCGACTGACGACCAGGCCGAAACCGACCGCTTGTGGAACGCGATCGTGGGGCACGGCGGACAGGAAAGCGCCTGCGGCTGGTGCAAGGACAAGTGGGGCCTGTCGTGGCAGATCACGCCACGCGCGCTCAGTGCCGCGATCGCCGATCCTGATCGCGCCGCGGCCAAGCGCGCTTTCGAGGCCATGATGCAGATGGGAAGGATCGACATCGCGGCGATCGAAGCGGCCCGTCGCGGCTGACGTTCCTGAGTTCTTCGTGGATGCGGGCGTATCCGGGGTCGTTCCAATGCGGCGGGTGCGAATGCGTGGCACCCTTCGCGGCGCGGAGTGTCGGCGTCGAAACCAAGCGCCGCTCCCTAACCTGGACATTCACGAGGAGACCCCATGAAGTTCCGACTCTGGTTGGCGCTCGGCGCCGGCGCACTGTTCTCGTTCTCGGTGGCGGCGCAGGACGTCACGCTGACGCGGCTTGACTGCGGCAGCGGGTCGAATGACCCGCGGCGCTTCAGCGACACATTCGCCTATACCGAGACGACGAAGCCCTTCACCTTCAGCTGCTACGTCGTCAGGCACGGCGCCGATGTCATGGTCTGGGATACGGGTTACCTGCCGGGTTCGGTGCCCAGTGCGACCAACAAGCCGCTGCCCGACTTGCTGAAGCAAATGAGCGTGAACCCTGACGACGTGAAGTACGTCGGCATCAGCCACTTCCACGCCGACCACACGGGTCAGCTCGTGGCGCTGAAGAACGCCACGCTGCTGATCGGCAAGGGCGATTGGGACGGCATCACCGCCAACCCGCCGATGGGCGGCGCGAACGCCAAGGGTTTCGCCGAATGGATCGCCGAGAAGCGCAAGGTCGAGACGCAGAGCGCGGACAAGGACGTGTTCGGCGACGGCAGCGTCGTGATGTTGCGCGCACCCGGGCACACCCCAGGCCACAGCATCCTGCTGGTCCGCCTGAAGGAGATGGGGCCTGTGCTGCTCAGCGGCGACGCCGTGCACTTTCTCGAGAACTACGACTACGAAGGCGTGCCGGGATTCAATTTCGACCGCGCGCAGACGATCGCGTCGATCCAGCGCATCAAGCAGATGCAGAAGAATCTGAAGGCCACGCTCATCATCCAGCACGACCCACGCGACGTCGGCAAGTTGCCTGCGTTCCCGGCGGCCGCGAAGTGAGTGGCCCTGGTCGGACGAAGGCCGTGCGTTGACGGGCCGGGGTCGGGCGCGGCGGTGAAGTGCTGCTCGCGGCCACAAGCTGCCTGCCAGCGTCGCAAATCGAGCGACCGCACGGGCTGCGCTGATGTCGTCAGTTGAGCCAGATCAGCCGCTTGCGGCGCTTGTGCAGCCTGTCCATCTCAAACGCTAGCTCGGTCGTGTCGCCGTGTTCGAGCCCATCGCTGATGAGCAGCACGGGGGCGCTGCCCGAGAGCACGTGCCGAGCGCAGCGCTGGTTGAATCTGTGCAGGCGCCGCGTGATGCGCGTGCCGCCCGACCCGTCGTCGACAGCGCGCACCACCTGGCTCACGGCGAGGTCTGGGTCTTTGCTGCGCGCGCATCCGATCTACCGCTTCGGGACAGCCAAGCCCAGGCTGCCCTGGCCGCTGCGGGCGCAAATGTCGGTCGGCCCTGCGGCCCAACTGCCCTCCAGCGATGCGTCCTGGCGACGCGTCGAACAACTCGCGGCGTTCGCTTTGCGAACTCTGCTCAAACACGTTCGACGAGTCAGAGCACGAAGCGCGCGGGTACACGCGCCGCCGCAAGGCCGCATCGCTTGCGGCGCCACTTGCTGACTGCCCGCAACGGCCAGGGCAGCCTGGGCTTTGCTTCGGCTGGGTGGCGTTTGTTCCGGGTAGGGCGTGCAGTCCGAAGTGCAGCGCGCGCCTCGGCCAGGCCATATGGCGCTGCCGCCTGCGCGGCCGTGCTTCGCCATGCTGTCGCTGTTCGATCGAGTGGGACCTGTTGCGTGGCCGCCGCGCAGACCGTCACGAATAGCTGAAAGTACTTCGAACGCTCCTGGCCACTGATTGACGGTCTCGGTGACGTGGTCGACGACTGCATCAGACTTGTTGCGGAGATTGGCAATCGGCAGGCTGACACCAGCTATCGACCCACTGCTGTCTTTCGCGTCGGCGAGATGGGTGTCAGCAATGGCAGCGAAAGCGGCCGGTCACCTCCGGGCAGGTTCGGAGCGCCAGAGCCGCAAGAGTCGGATGCCGGTCAGCGGTCGTTCGTGTCGGCCGGCAATCGACCC
>JANLYV010000111.1:0-5892 GCA_031365825.1 Rubrivivax sp.
ATCTCGAGTTCGCCGCGCGCCGAAGGCCGGATGTCGGCGGCGATGTCGCACACCTGGCGGTCGTAGAAATACAGGCCGGTGACGGCGTAGTTGCTCTTGGGCTTGACCGGCTTTTCTTCGATGCTCAAAGCGCGGCGCTGCAGGTCGAACTCGACCACGCCGTAGCGTTCGGGGTCGTGTACGTGGTAGGCGAACACGGTGGCGCCGTCGCTGCGCACATCGGCGCGCATCAGCAGTGGGTGGAAGTCGTGGCCGTAGAAGATGTTGTCGCCCAGCACCAATGCGCTCGGCTGGTTGCCGACGAAATCGCGGCCGAGGATGAAGGCCTGGGCCAGGCCGTCGGGGCTGGGTTGCACGCAGTACGCCAGGTTCATGCCCCAGCGGCTGCCGTCGCCCAGCAGCGCCTGGTAGCGCGGCGTGTCCTGCGGCGTGCTGATGAGTAGCACGTCGCGCATGCCGGCCAGCATCAGCGTCGAGAGTGGGTAGTACACCATCGGCTTGTCATACACCGGCAGCAACTGCTTGCTCACCGCCAGCGTGGCCGGGTGCAGCCGCGTGCCGGAGCCGCCGGCGAGGATGATGCCTTTGCGATGCATGGTGTTTGGATTCATGTTGAAGGTTAGCTCTCAGCGGCCCAGCACTTCGGCCAGCATGCGCTCGACGCCGGCCTGCCACGGTGCCGGCTGCAAGCCAAAGGTGTCGCGCAGCTTGCGTGTCGACAGGCGCGAATTCAGCGGCCGCCTCGCCGGGGTGGGGAAGGCGCTGGTGAGCACCGGGCGGATGGCCGTGGCCGGCACCTTCACCGGGTGGCCGTGCGCGCGCGCCCACTCGATGACGTGCGTGGCATAGCCGTACCAGCTGGTGTGGCCGTCGGCCACCACGTGGTAGGTGCCCTTTAGCTCGGGCGTGGCCAGCGTGCGTAGCGCGGCGTGGGCGGTGACGTCGGCCAGCAATTCGGCGCCGGTGGGCGCGCCGACCTGGTCGTCGACGACGTTCAGGCTCTCACGCTCGCCGGAAATCTTCAGCATGGTGCGGGCGAAGTTGCCGCCGCGCGCGGCGTAGACCCAGCTCGTACGCAGGATCAGGTGCCGGCAGCCGCTGGCGCGGATGAGCTGCTCGCCTTCGAGTTTGGTGCGGCCGTAGACCGACAGCGGTGCGGTGGTGGCCTCTTCGTCGCGCGCATGTTCGCCCGAGCCGTCGAAGACGTAGTCGGTGCTGTAGTGGGCCAGCAGCGCACCGCTCTGGGCCGCGTGTTGCGCCAGCACGCCGACAGCGGTGGCGTTGATGGTCTGCGCAATATGCGGCTCGGCTTCGGCCTTGTCGACGGCGGTGTGTGCCGCAGCGTTGACGATCAGCTGTGGCTTGAGTGCCAACAACATCGGTGTTAGCGACTCGGGTTGCGTGAAGTCGGCGCGCCAGGGGCCGGGCGTGTCGAAGTCCAGCGCGGTGAGCTCACCCAGCGGCGCCAGCGCACGTTGCAACTCCCAACCCACCTGGCCGTTCTTGCCCAGCAAGAGGATCCTCATGCTGCGCCCACGCCGGCCGCGCGCTGCGCGTAGTTGGCGTCGACCCACTGGCGATAACTGCCACTTTGTACAGACGTGACCCAGTCGGCATGGTCCAGGTACCACGACACCGTTTTGCGAATGCCGCTCTCGAAGGTCTCGGCCGGGCGCCAGCCGAGTTCACGCTCGATCTTGCGCGCGTCGATGGCATAACGTCGATCATGACCGGGGCGGTCGGCGACGAAGCTGATGAGCCGCGTGTACGAGCCGGCGGGGTCGGGCCGAATCTCGTCCAGCAGCGCGCAGATGGCATGCACGATCTCGTGGTTGGGTTTTTCGCACCCGCCGCCGATGTTGTAGGTCTCGCCCACGCGGCCCCCTGCGAGCACGGCGCGGATGGCGCTGCAGTGGTCGCGCACATAGAGCCAGTCGCGCACCTGCATGCCGTCGCCGTAGATCGGCAGTTTCTTGGCCGCAAGGGCGTTGACGATCATCAGCGGGATCAATTTCTCGGGAAAGTGCAGCGGCCCGTAGTTGTTGCTGCAGTTGGTGGTCAACACCGGCAGGCCGTAGGTGTGGAACCAGGCGCGCACCAGGTGGTCGGCCGCGGCCTTGGTCGCCGAGTAGGGGCTGTTGGGCTCGAAGGGGTGGCTTTCGGTGAAGGCCGGTGCATCGGGGGCGAGGCTGCCGTAGACCTCGTCGGTGCTCACGTGTGCGAAGCGGAAGGCGCGCTTCGCATCCGGCTCCAGCGCCATCCAGTAGGTGCGCGCCGCTTCGAGCAGCGTGAACGTGCCCTCGACGTTGGTCTTGATGAAGGCCGCCGGCCCGAGGATGCTGCGGTCGACATGGCTTTCGGCGGCGAAATGGATCACGGCACGCGGCTGATGAGCGTCGAACAACTGGTCGAGCAAGGCGCGGTCGTTGATGTCGCCTTTGACGAAGACGTGGCGCGCATCGCCGGCCAGAGACTTCAGGTTGGCGAGGTTGCCGGCGTAGGTCAGCGCGTCGAGGTTGACGATGCGCTCGTCGCTCTGGGCGAGCCAATCGAGCACGAAGTTGCTGCCGATGAAACCGGCGCCGCCGGTGATGAGAACGGTCATCGTGTGTGGGCTTTCATGGGGTGGCACGCACTACTTGCGGCCATACGTGTCTTCGAAGCGAACGATATCGTCTTCGCCGAGGTAGCTGCCCGATTGCACTTCGATGATCTCCAGCGGCACGCGCCCCGGGTTGGCCAGGCGGTGCGTCTGGCCCAGCGGAATGTAGGTGCTCTGGTTCTCGCTGAGGATGATGACCTGCTCGCCGTTGGTGACTTCGGCCGTGCCCGAGACCACGATCCAGTGTTCGGCGCGGTGGTGGTGCATCTGCAGGCTGAGCGACGCACCGGGCTTGACCATGATGCGCTTCACCTGAAAGCGCGCGCCGGCATCGACGCTGTCGTACCAGCCCCAGGGCCGGTGCACCTTGCGGTGCAGCGACTGCTCGCCGCGTTTCTGGCGGTCGAGCTGGGCCACGATCTTCTTCACCTCCTGGCTGCGCGTGCGGTCGGTGACGAGCACGGCGTCGGCCGTCTCCACCACCACCACGTCGTTCAAGCCGACAACGCTGACGAGGCGGCTGGTGGCATGCACCAGCGTGTTCGTGCAGTCGCTGAGGATGGTGTCGCCTGTACTGGCGTTGCCGGCATCGTCTTTTTTTGCCACCTGCCACACCGCTTCCCAGGCGCCGAGGTCGTTCCAGCCGGCGTCGAGCTCGAGCATGCGGATGTCGATGCCGCTGCCGGGGCATTTCTCCATCACCGCGTAATCGACCGATTCGGCCGGCACCGCGGCAAATTCGGCCTTGCCCGGGCGCACGAACTTGGCGTCGATGGCGCGAGCCGCGAAGGCCAGGCCACAGGCCACTGCGATGTCGGGCCGGAAACGTTCGAGTGCGGCCATCCAGACCGAGGCCTTGAGCACGAACATGCCGGCGTTCCAGGCATGCGTGCCGGCGGCGACGTAACGCTGCGCAGTGGCGAGGTCGGGCTTTTCGACGAAAGCTTTCACCACCGGTTCGCCGTGAGCCGATGCGGCGCTCTGGATGTAGCCGTAGCCGGTCTCGGGGCGGTCGGGGCGCACACCGAGGATGGCGATGGCACCACCTGCGGCCACCGCCACGGCGCGGCGCACGGCGGCCACAAACGCGGCGTCGTCGGCCACGGTCTGGTCGGCCGAGGTCACCACCAGCACCGGGTCGGCGCCGCCTTCGAGTGCCTGCAGGGCCGCGAGTGTCAGTGCAGGTGCGGTGTTACGGCCCATCGGTTCGAGCAGCACGGCGGCGGGTTCCAGGCGCAGTTCGCGCAGCTGGTCGAGCACGAGGAAGCGATGCTCATCGTTGCCGACGATGGTCGGCGGCGCGACCACTATGCCCGGTGCCGCCAGATCCTGCAGCCGCACGGTGGCCTGCTGGAACAGGCTGGTCGTGCCCGAAAGCACGAGGAACTGCTTGGGGTAGCCGGCGCGCGACAGCGGCCACAGCCGCGTGCCCGAGCCACCGGCCATGATGACGGGTTGCACCAGAACGTTCATGCCGTAAATCCTTCAGGGTTCATCTGTTGCCAGCGCCAGCTGTCTTCGCACATTCGCTTCAGGTCGTGCTGCGCTTGCCACTGCAGCAGCTCGCGCGCCAGGCTCACGTCGGCCCAGCACGCGGCCACGTCGCCGGGGCGGCGCGGCTCGATGCGGTAGGGCACTTTGCGTCCGCTGGCTTGTTCGAAGGCATGGATGACTTCGAACACGCTGTGGCCGCGGCCGGTGCCGAGGTTGACGGTGAAGGAGCCCGGCGCATCGCAGAGCCGGCGCAGCGCAGCGACATGGCCCAGCGCAAGGTCGCTGACGTGGATGTAGTCGCGCACGCCTGTGCCATCCGCCGTGTCGTAGTCGTTGCCGTACACCGCCAGTTCTTTCAGGCGGCCCACGGCCACTTGCGCCACAAAAGGCATCAGGTTGTTGGGCGTGCCGCGCGGGTCTTCGCCGATGAGGCCGCTTTCATGTGCGCCCACCGGGTTGAAGTAGCGCAGACAGCCGGTCTGCCACGACGCATCAGCCAGGCCGAGGTCACGCAGCAGCGTCTCGCCCATCAGCTTGCTTTGGCCGTAGGGGTTGGTGGCCGAGAGTGCGGCGTCTTCGAGGATGGGCAGCGAAACCGGCTCGCCGTAGACGGTGGCGCTGCTGCTGAAGATGAATCGCTTGCGGCGATTTGCCTGCATCGCGCGGCACACGCTGAGCAGGCCACCGACGTTGTTGGCGTAGTAGTGCAACGGCCTGGCCACCGACTCGCCCACCGCCTTGGCCGCGGCGAAATGCACCACGCCGTCGATGTGCGTCGACGCAAAGAGAGCGTGCATCGCGGCGGTGTCGCACACGTCCATACGCTCGAAGCGCGGCGTGTGGCCACTGAGCTGGGCCAGCCGCGTCAGCACCGCGGGCGAGCTGTTGGAGAAGTCGTCGACACCGATCACGTCGTAGCCCGCCGCCAGCAGCGCCAGCCAGGTGTGCGAGGCGATGTAGCCGGTAGCGCCGGTGAGCAGGATGGTGGGCATGGAGGTGGTTTGCGGACTCGGCAACACGTGGTGGCGGGCGACACGACGCGGAGCGCCGGATTCTCTGCGATGCCCCGCGCGGACACGGCCGGCCAGCGCTCGCGTGGGGGGGCGCTGCCTACAATCGCAAAATGCTTCACGCTTTGAATCAGCTCAACCACAGCTTGCAGGGCTGGTTCGCGCCGGCCGTGATGGCCCGCGCCACGCTGCTGGCCAACCATGTGTTGGCGAGCGAGGCGGTGGCCACGACCCGGCTGAAGCCGCATGCCGGCAAGTCGCTGCAGGTCGTGTGGTCAGGCATGCCGGCGCTGCTGCCACCACCGCCGCCGATGGCCTGGACCATCACCCCCGCCGGGCTGCTGGAATGGCGCGGCATGCAGCCCGAGGGCGCCGACCTGACCTTGCGCATCGACGCCGGCCGGCCCGACCGGCTCTTGTCCCGAGCACTGGCGGGCGCTGCGCCCGACGCCATGGTCGACGGCGATGCGGCGCTCGCGGCCGACGTGGCCTGGCTCATGCAGAACCTGCGCTGGGACCTGGCCGCCGACCTCGAGCGTGTGTTTCCGCCGGTGGTGGCGCAGGGGCTGACGCAGGCGTTGCAGGTGCTGGCTGGCGCCGCGCGCGCGGCTCTGGCGCCGTGGGCCGGCGCGCCGCAGCGCGCGCCGTAGTGCCCATGAGGCACCTGGCCCGGCTGATCTTCATCGTGATCACCGTCCTGCGCTTCGGCCTGGACGAGGTCGCGCTCTCGGGTTTTCGCCAGCGCTGGGTGCGCTCCATGGTGCGCCTGGCCACGCTCGGCCGCAG